>WRJY01000204.1 GCA_009778355.1 Desulfovibrionaceae bacterium
CACTCGTCGTTGCGCGTCTTGCCCATGCAGCAGCATGGGCAAGACGCGCGCCTCGATTGCGGCCTTTGACTGCCTTGCGGGTACCATGAAAATAATGTGAACAGACCCTAGCGGGAATCATCTTTCTGGGGTGACGGCGTGGACGGCGCGCGGCGGCGGCCGCCGAAAGAAGCTTGCGGCGCCGAACCGGGGTTGGCGGCGGCAGCAGCCGGCGGCGGCGCATTTGGGGCAACGGCAGGCGGCACAGGCGGCGGACTGACCGGGGGCGCGGCGGCAGGCGGCGGCGGCGCAATGGGTCTGGCCGCACTGGGCTGCGCCTTCGCGCCAGCGGGCAAAGGCGGCGCGGGCGCGGCAGCCGGATCCAGGTAGGTGTAGGGCAGTTCGATCGGTTTGCGTTCGCCGCCGCGCATGAACACCGCATGGCGTTCCTCGATGGCTTCGAGCATCCAGTCGCCGACCCTTTCGCCTTGGCGCACGAAGCGCCGCGTGCCTTGCTCGTCGAGCAGCACGCCGGTCAGCGCCGGGCCGTTGACCAGGCCCAGCAGCTTGACCTGCTCGATGGAAGTGGGCGCTTGATTTGCCGCGGGCAGGTTGGCCGGCGCTTCCGGGCGGCGCGATGGTTGCAGCAGCGGGCGTTCCAGCACCGACGGGTAAGCCGCCGCCGCTGCCGGGTTGGCGGCCAGCAGCGCGGCCTGCGCGTCGCCCAAGTTGGGCGCTTGCGGCGGCGGCGGCGTCCACGCGCGCCACGGCGCGACCGGGCTCAACCACAGCGCGGCCAGCGCCAGGGCCAGCAACGCCGCTGCTGCCGCCAGCGCCGAAGTGACGCGGCTGGCGGTCACGGGCGGCGCTCCTTGAGCACGTAAAGCTCGAACTGGCCGGCCACCTCCAGCCGGCGGCCCGGCATGGCGCCGCCCAGGGCGTTGATTTGCACGGTCTGGCTGTAGATCGCGGGCCGCTGGCGCGCCAGTTCGGCCAGCAGCGCCTGCATTTGTTCCCAGTCGCCTTCGACGCGCAGGCTCAGGCCGATGCGCTCGAAGCCCTTGTCCTCGCGCGGCGCGGCCACCTGGCTGCTGGCCACGCGCAGGCCGCGCGCGGAAGCGGCGTCGCGCACGCGCTGCAAGGTCAGGTTGCCGGTCTGGCCGGCCTCGCCGTCGGCGGGGTAGGCGAATTCGGTCAGGTTGGCCTCGATGGCTTGCCCGGCCTGCGCCAATGGCTCGCTGCTTTGCAGCAGGCCGGCGATCCTGGCGTGACGCGGTTCGATCTGCTCCAGGCGGCTGGCGGCGTTGCGGTGCACGGCGATCACCTTCGCCACCGCCGATGTCAGCAGCGCCAGCAACAACAGCGCGCCGGCCAGCAGCCAGAGCTGCTCCGGGCGGCGGGCTTGGCCGAGGCTCTTCATGAGTGCCCTCCCTCGCTGCGCGTCAGGCCGTAGTGGCTGGCGTCCAGATTCATTTCGATGGTGAAAGTCTCTTTGCTGGCGCCCTGGCCGCGAATGGCGGGCGAGGTCAGCCGCACGTCGCGCGCGCCGGGCTGGGACGCCAGGCGCTGTACCAGCGCCGCGGCGTCGTCGGCGCTGCCGCTGAACAGCAGCTTGTTGCCCTCGACCCGCAACTGGGTGAGCCAGGCGCCGTCAGGAATGGCGCGCGTGAGCATGTCCAGCACGGGCGCCAGAGCCAACTGGCTTTCCATGATGCCGCCGATGGCTTGCAGGCGCTCGGCGCGCTGCATCAGCGCCTCGCGCTGGGCGATTTGCGGCGCGGCCTGTTGCTGCAAGGCGGCAAAGGATTGCTCGGCCTGCCGCGCGCGCTGGCGCAGCAGCGCGGTGGGGGTGACGGCCAACGCGCCCAGCAGCGCCAGCGTCAGCGCCAGTAGCCCCAGGCGCAACCCCAGGCCGCGCCGGGCGGCTTGGCGGCGGGCGCCTTCGCCAAACCCCTGGAGTACGACCGGGCGCAGCGCGCCGGATTGGCCGGTCTGGTCAGCGCCAGACGGCAGCACCCAGACTTCCGGCGCCGCGCCGCCGGTCTGGGACGCGGCGGCTTGCAGCGCCTGTTCCACCTGTTGCCGCGAGGTGATGACGACATCGACCCGGCAGACCCCGCCCTGCGATGGCGCCGCGGCGTAGCCGAACACCGTCTGCCCGGCGCCGAAGGGGCTGGCCGAGGCCACCTCGAGCTGCACCGCCTGCGCCAAGTCAGCCGGGGCCAAGGGCGGGAGCGCCAAGAGGCGTTCGAGCACCCAGTCGGTGGGCAACTCGATGGCGTGCGCCTGGGCGCCGGCAGCGCCGGCGTGCGGCGCCGGCGTGGCCACGCCGCGGGCCACGTCCCACATGCTGCGGCGACCCGCGGTTTGCAGCAGCCGCACGCGCACCGCGGGCGTCAGCCAGCCCAGCCCGGGCAGGCCGAGCAGCAGCGCGCCCGCCGCCTGCCACTGGCGCGGCCACTGGCTCAGGTCGATGCCGAAGAAACGGCTGTGGTTGGCGGAAGTGAAAGCCATTGAAGAAAGAAAAACGGGCAGGTCAACCGGCGCTGGCGCTCACGATCTGGCGATCGGCGCGCAAAACAACCCAAGGCGCGGTGCGCGAATATGCAGCCCCCAGCGCCACGTCGCGGGTCAAAAGGAGTATTTTGCCTGCTTCAAGAGGCACCCTGACCCGCAACCGGTAAATATTCGCGCCGCCACCGCCGCTGCCGAGGAACGCGCCGTTGAAGCCGCTGGTGTCGGCCCCCGGCCCGCTGGTCCGCTGGGCCATGAACTGCCCGACCAGCCCCGCGTCGCCCTGCGCCAGCACGGCCAGCACCTCGGCGGGCGCGGCCTGGGGATTGACCTGGCCGCCAATGACATCGGCGCTGACCAGCGGCGCGATGCGCGCGTACAGCGCGTAGTCGATGCCGGGCACCAGCAGCAGGTCCTCGGTGGCCTCGAAGCGGCGAGACTGCGCGCTGGCGCCGCCGGGGGACGTGGGATCGATCTCCGGTCGGCCATCGCGCCACTCGATCAGGCGCGCGGCCAAGGCCTGCGCCTGCCCCTGATCCAGTCCGCCGGCGGTTGCCAGCAGGGCCGTCAGCAAAGGCTCGCCCGCGCCGTTGAGCGGAATCCAGCCGTTCAGCGGGGCCACGTCGACCGTCACCTCGGCCCCGCCATAAGACACCTGGGTGGACGCGACCCCGGTCACGCGCTGCTCGCTGTGGGCCAGCATGTCCTGCAACACCAGGGCCGCCGCGCCCTCGCCGATGGCCTGCCCGCTGGCCTGGTCGCGCACCATGCCGACCACCTGAATCTGCTGGCGCACCGTATACGTCAAACCAGTCGCCATGATGCTGAGCGCGGCGACGATCCACAGCACGGCAACCAGCGCCATGCCACTGCGCGTTGTCGTTTTCACCGGCGCCCCCCGAATGAAGCAGCCGAAAGCAAACTGTCGGCGCCGCTGGGCGTCAAGGCCACCACCAGCGGCGGCCACGGCGGATTGGGGCCGTCGAACTGCAACGCGATGGCGGCGGGCAGCAGCGTTCGCGGCAGGTCGTTGCTCGCCATGCCGGGCGGCGGCCACGCCGTGCTCCATTGGCCGCTGGCCGGTTCCAGATAGCGCAATGAAACCGCCTCCACCGGCCCCAGGGACTGCGCCGATGCCTGTTCCCAAGCCGTGAAGACCGGCGCGCCCGTCCAGGGCGCGAAGCGCAGCACCAGTTGGCCCGCGCTCGCACCAGCGCCCTCGACGGCCAGCCGCATGTAATGGCGGCCACCGGCGCCGTAGCGCGCCGGCAGGATGCCGATCCAGGCCAGCGAATCGGGCTGCGCCTGGAAAAACGGCACTTCCGCGGGCGTGTCCGCCACGGTGGAATGGAACTTGCGCGCCGACACGCGGCCCAGCACGTCGCGCAGGAAATTCACCGTCGCGCGGTAGTCGTCGGACGCGGCCACGCGCTGCTCGACCCGGTCCTCGGTCTGCCCCATGGAGCGGATGGCCCCGGTCAGCACCAGCATCAACAGCGACAGCAGCGACAGCGCGATCAGCACCTCCACCAGCGTGAAGCCGCGCGCCGCCGGGCGCAATGGCGTCATTTCGGCGCTCCCTGGAGCGGGCGGCGTTCAGGGCGCAGGCTGGTCAGCTCGAACGTCCGGGCGTCGTCGCCGTCCAGCCAGTTCACGCTGACCAGCACCTCGTGCAGATGCGGCGCCTGCGGGGCGTTGTCGGCGGGCGTCGGGTAGGGCCGGCTGCTTACATGCCAGCCGTAACCGGCGGCTTGATCGGCCTCGTCCAGCCCTTCGGGCGGCACCGTTTCGTGCGCGGCCAGCAGGGATTCGGCCAGCACCATGGCCCGCTCGCGCTGGCTCAAATCGCCCGTTTGCCGGGCATTGCTGCCCATCACCTGGTACAGCAACCCCAAGGACAGCGCGGCGATCGCAAAAGCCACCACCACTTCCAGCAGGGAAAAGCCGCGATGGCGGCGCAAATGGGCGCTGGCGCGTTTTCGACCCCATTGCGTACTTTTTCGCGCCGTGGGCCCCCATCCCAACCTTCCCCCAGAGGGGCAAGGAGCCACATTCCTTTCCTCCTTGGAGGGTGTCGCAAAACGCTTTCGCTCCCCGGTTTTTCTCCCTCGCCCGCTTGCGGGAGCGGGCTGGGCAGAGGGCAAGCGGCGCATCGCCGGGGCGCGGCGCCTCCATGCGAACTCTTGCTCCTTCCCCCTCTGGGGGAAGGCTGGGATGGGGGCCTGCGGCGTTCGATCTCGCATCAGAAATGTCAACGATTCACTCAAGAACGCGCTCACGGCCCAATCGGCTCCTGCTCGACGCGGCCCGAGAACCAGTCCACGCGCAGGCGCACGCCGTCGCCGGAGGGACGGATCACGTCCACGCTGCCGCCCGAAGCGCCGCCGCGCGGCAGAAAGCGGATTGCCATGCCGCCATCAGCGCCCGATTCCTCTGCGGCCATGACGGCGCGCAACTGAAGCGGCTCGGGCACTTCGTACTGTGGCCCGCCTTCGATGCCAAAGCTGCGCTGCGCCAGATGCACGGCAAACCGGACCTCCTGCCCCTGACTTTGCGCCTGCTGGCGGGCGGCGCGCATGTCGGTCAGCACGGCGCGCACGGCGTCGCGGTACTGGGCCGATTCGTGCAGGCGGCCAAAGGCCATCGGCACCAATCCCGCCACCAAGGCCATGATGGCGATCACCACCAGCAACTCGATCAGGGTGAAGCCGCGCGTCCAACCATGCCTGGTGGAATACATCGCGGTCATTGCGCGACGGGATCTCAAAGTGGTCAATTGCTGATGTCGGCGTTGTCGCCCTCACCGCCGGGCGCGTTGTCGGCGCCGAGCGAGAGGATCTGGATGCCGCCATTGGGGCCGGGGTTGGCGTACCGGTACGGGTTGCCCCACGGGTCGTTGGGCAGGCCGCTGGTCAGGTACGGGCCGTTCCAGCCGGTCGTGTTGGCCGGTTTGGTCACCAGTGCCTGCAAGCCTTCGGCGTTGGTGGGGTAGCGGCCCACGTCAAGTTTGAAAACATCCAGGGTTTTTACCAGGTTGCTGATTTCGATCCTGGCTGCCTTGGCCTGGGTGTTGCCCCATATGCCCATCACCTTGGGGCCAACCAGGGTGGCCAGTAGGCCGATGATGGCGACGACTACCAGAATTTCGATCAGGGTAAAGCCCCGGGCGGGGCGGCGGTACAGGCGGTATGCGAGCAGGCGGTTCATGGCGCGATTCCTTGTTAAAAACCCAAACGGTCAGCGAACCATATCGTTGACCGACAAAATGCCCAGCAAAATGGACACGATGATGCCCGCGATCATGCAGCCCAGCACCAGAATCAGCAGCGGCTCCAGCAGCGTGAGCGCGCGTTTGATGCCGGTTTCGACCTCGCGGTCCAGCACCTCGGCCAGTTCGAGCATCATCGGGCCGATGCGGCCGGTTTCCTCGCCGACTCGGATCAAATTGACGGCCAAAGGTTCAAAAACCCCGGTTGCGTCCATGGCGCGCACCATGCGCGCGCCCTCCTTGACCATGGGCGCCATTCTGGCCAGCGCGGCGCGCAGGTTGAGGTTGCCTACCGTTTCGGTGGCGATGTCCAGGCCGGTGAGCAGCGGCACCCCGTTGCCCAGCAGCGTTCCGAGCGAGCGGGTGAACAGCGTCAGCTCATATTTATATAGCAATCGTCCCAATATGGGCAGGCGCAGGGCGCGGTTCTGCCACCAGCCTTTACCGGCTGGCGTGCGCAGCCAGCGCAGCAGCAGCCAGCCCAGCGCCGCCGCGGCGATGCCCAATACCAGTCCGTAGCTTTTGAAGCCGTGGCCCAGCGCCATGATGATGCGCGTGGGCAGCGGCAGCGCGTCGCCCATGTTGGCGAACAGTTTTTCGAACTGCGGCACGACAAAAGCCAGCATTCCCACCAGCGACAGCGCCGCCACGCACAGCAGGATGGCCGGGTACAGCGTGGCCGAGATCACGTTGGAGCGCAGCGCGCGCAGCCGCTCCATGTGCGCCACCAGGCGTTCGAGCACCTGCGACATCTGGCCGCTGACCTCGCCCGAGCGCACCATGTTGATGTGGAAGTCGCCGAACAGTTCGCGGCGCTTGTTCAGCGCGCGGCTGAACGGGGCGCCGCCCTTGACGTCTTCCAGCACGCCTTCGAGCAATTGGCGCACGCTGGGCTTGGCGCTCATCTCGATGAGCACGCGCAGCGCGTTGTCCAGCGCCAGGCCGGCGCGCAGCATGATGGACAGCTCGGACGTCAGCGCCAGCACGTCGGCCCGGTTCACCGGCCCGCGCAGCGCGCGCTGGTTGCCGCGCGCGGCCTGCACCGCGCCAGTGCCGGATGCGCCGGCAAGCGCCGCGTCCTCGACCTTGATCGGCGTCAGGCCGCGCTCGCGCAAGTGGCGCAGCACGGCGTCGGGCGCGGCGGCGTCGAAGCGCCCTTCCACCAGTTGCCCGTCGGCCTGGGCGGCGCGCCAGGCGAACTCAGGCATCGCCCTGATCCTGGGTAACGCGCAACACCTCGTCCAGGCTAGTTACCCCGGAAGCGACTTTGCGCAGGCCGTCGTCGTACAGGGTGTACATGCCGGACTTGACGGCCAGGTTGTGCAACGCGCTGGCGTCGTGCCC
>WRJY01000205.1 GCA_009778355.1 Desulfovibrionaceae bacterium
AAATACATCGGCATCTGCGGCCAAGGCCCCAGCGACCACCCCGACTTTGCCCGCTGGCTGGCCGCCGAAGGCATCGCCTCCATCTCGCTGAACCCCGACAGCGTGATCGATACTTGGTCCATGCTCAGCACCAGTCAATGACCAAGCGCCGTGCAGCCCGTTGCCCCGCCACGCCCGCGCGCGCCGTCTGGCGCGGCGTGGGTGTGCGCCGCGCTGCTGACGCTGTGGCTGGCGGCGTCGTTCGGCGTGGCCTTCTTCGCGCGCGATTTGCAGCAGATGACCGCGCGCGGCTGGCCGCTTCATTTTTGGCTGCTGGCGCAGGGCGGCGTGCTGGTGTTCATCGGCATCGTCGCGGCGTATGCGTGGTACATGAACCGCGCCGACCGCGCGCAAGAGGCGGCGCCCACCGCGCAAGACGATGAGCGATAACGCCCCCATCGCCCGTCGCCATCTCTGGCGGCTGCACCGTCATCTGCTGCTGTTCGTCGCCGGCTTCGCGGTCTTTTTACTGCTGATGGCCTGGGCCGAGCGCGCCGGGCTGCCGCGCGGCCTGATCGGCCCCATCTTTTTGTTTCTGTCGGTGATGATGTACGCCGTCATCGGCATCTATGCCCGCTCGGGCGATCCGGAGGACTTCTATGTGGCTGGCCGCCGCATCCCGCCGATGTACAACGGCATGGCGACGGCGGCCGACTGGATCAGCGCCGCGTCCTTCATCAGCCTGTCGGGCGCCTTGTATTTGCAAGGTTTTTCGGGCACCGCGTCGCAGCCGGGCGGCCTGGCCTACGTGCTGGGCTGGACCGGGGGCTTTTGTCTGGTCGGCCTGCTGATCGCGCCGCGCCTGCGCGCCATGCGGCTGTACACCGTGCCCGACTTCTTCGCCCTGCGCTTTGGCGGCCATTGGCCGCGTCTGCTGGCGGCGGCGGGGGCGGTGATGTGCTCGTTCATGTACGTGGTGGCGCAGATCTACGGCGTGGGGCTGATCGCCTCGCGGCTGACCGGGGTGCAGTTCGAGATCGGTATCCTGCTGGGCCTCGGCGGCGTGCTGCTGTGCAGCTTTCTTGGCGGAATGCGCGCCGTTACCTGGACCCAGGTGGTGCAGTACGTGGTGCTGCTGCTGGCGTTCATGATCCCGGTGTCCTGGCTGGCGTACAAGCAGGTGGGCAGCCCGCTGGCGCCGCTGGTGTATGGCGAGCAGTTGGGCAAGATCGATTCGATGGAGCGCGAACTCATCGCCTCGCCCGCCGAGCGCGAAGTGCGCCGCATCTACGCCGAGCGCGCGCGCGATTACGCCGAGCGCCTGCGCGATCCCGCAGCCGCGCTGACCCGCGAGCGCGCCTTGCTGGACGAGCGCATCCGCGCGCTGCGCGCCGGGGGCGCGGACTTTTCGCTCGTGATGCGGGCGCAGCGCGAACGGGCCGCGCTGCCGCCCGATGCCGCCGCCGCGCGCGAGCAGTGGAGCCGCGACATGCTGCAAGCGCGCGAGCGCGCCAAGCCGCTGGGCGGCCTGCCGCGCCACAGCCAGGCCTTTGCCGGCAAGCCCGACGGCACTCCCGCCGAGCGCGCCGAGTTCAACGCCTCGCGCCTGAACTTTCTGGCCCTGATGTTCTGCCTGATGGTCGGCACCGCCAGCCTGCCGCATCTGCTGACGCGCTTTTACACCACGCCCAGCGTGGCCGACACGCGGCGCTCGGTGGCGTGGTCGCTGCTGTTCGTGGCGCTGATCTACCTCGGCGCGCCGGCGCTGGCGGTGCTGGTCAAGTACGAGGTCATGCAGGGCCTGGTGGGCAGCAGCTTCAGCGATTTACCCAGTTGGATCGCCCAATGGGCGCGCGTCGATCCGGGTCTGATTTCGGTGCAGGACGTCAACGGCGACGGCATCCTGCAATTCGGCGAAATCTACCTGGGCGCCGACATGATCATGCTGGCCACGCCGGAACTCGGCGGCCTGCCCTACGTGGTGTCGGGCCTGGTGGCCGCAGGCGGTCTGGCGGCGGCGCTGTCCACCGCCGACGGCCTGCTGCTGACCATCAGCAACGCGCTGATGTACGACATGCCGCCGCGCCACGGACAAGCGGCGGCGCTGACCGAAAACCGCGTGATCCTGTCGAAATTCGCCTTGCTGGCCGTGGCCATGGTGGCGGCGGCGGTGGCGGCGTTCAAGCCGGCGGAAATCATCTCGCTGGTCACGGCCTCGTTCTCGCTGGCGGCGGCCACCTTTTTCCCGGCGCTGGTCACGGGCCTGTTCTGGCGCCGCGCCACGGGCCGCGCCGTGGTGGCCGGCATGATCGCCGGTGTGGGCATCACGCTGCTGTACATGCTGCTGGCCAGCCCCGCGCTGCGCGCCTGGTGGGGGTTGGCCCCGGGCGGGCTGTGGTGGGGCATTCACCCGGTATCCGCGGGTTTTTTCGGCGTGCCCGCCGGCTTTGTCACGATCGCGCTGGTGTCCTGGCTGGACGGCAGGGCCGCGCGGCGTCAGGAGCGTTCATCTTGACACGGCATCGCCGATCCAGTTTTCGATTTGCAAGTTGGGTATGCGTGAAAACTCGCCCGTGTTGTCGGTGACCAAAATGGCCTTCATCGACAGGGCATGGGCCGCAATCCACAGGTCGTTTGCGCCGATGGGCTGGCCCGCGCGCTCCAGCGCGGTACGAATTTCGGCGTAGACCCGGTCCACGTCGCCGCCGAGGGAATGCACCGGCATACTGGCCAGCGATGCCTCGACCCGCCGGCTCAAGGCCGAAGCGCCCTTTTTCAGGGCGCCAAAGCGCAGCTCGGCGGCCACGACGACCGACGTGCACACCTCGTTCGTTGCCGCGTCGAGCGCCGCAAGACGCCGCCTGCCAGCGCCTTCCCTGTTTCGGATCAGGTCCGAAATGATGTTGGTGTCCAGCAGATAGAGCGGCATCAGATTTCCACCGGCTCGGCGGGCAAGTCTTCGATGCGCGGCAGTTCTTCGTCAATGGCGTCCCATTGCATCACCATGTCCCGGAACGGGATTTTTTTCACCGGCCTCAGAATCAGGCAATCGCCATCCTTTTGAATGCTGACTTCATCGCTGGACAGCTCGAAATCCCGTGGAATGCGAACCGCTTGGCTGTGGTTGTTGCGAAAAAGGCGGGCAGTGCGAACGGTTGCAAGCATGGCGCGGCTCCTGGCATATGTATTTGCATATGTTATGTGCGGGTTGGCTTTTTGTCAAGCCCAAAGCGGCGGCTCAGGTAGGGCGAACCTGCCAGGCCAAAGCGCCAGGGCAGCGCCACCGCCTTGCTGATGCCGATGCGCGGCCCGCTCAGCACTTGGAGCGGCGGGGTGTCCGCGGGCGCGGCCAGCACGGCGAACGGCGGCGCGCTCAAAGGCAGGCCGCCATGCGCCGGCGTGATGCCCAGCGCCTGCCCCACGCGGCCCGGGCCGGCGCACAGCAGGCGGTCGCCGGCGTGGCCTTCGGGCAAGCCGCGGCGCTGGCGCATGAGGGCCAGGCCGTGCACCGGGCGCAGGGCGCGGATCAGCACCCCGGCGCCGTGGCCGGCCTCGCGGCAGACGAAGTTCAGGCACCAGTGAATGCCGTAGCTGCGGTACACGTAGGCATGGCCGGGCGGGCCGAACATGACGCGGTTGCGCGGCGTGGGCCCCGGATGGCTGTGCGAGGCCGGTTCGCTGGCGTCGTAGGCTTCGGTCTCGACGATCACGCCGCCCACGCCGCCAACCAGCAGCGTGGCGCCGATTAGCGCGCGCGCCACTTCGGGCGCGTCGCCGGCAAAGTCGCCGGGGGTCAGCAGGCGGGGCATTTAGGGTTCAAGCCCGCCCCAGGCGCTGGAACAGGCCGCCCGGCAGGCGGCCAACCTGGCCGTTCAGTTCCAGCTCCAGCAGGCGCGCTTGCAGTGTGGCGGTGTCCAGCCCGGTGCGCGCTTGCAGCGCATCCAGGCCGACCGGGTCGGCGCCGAGCGCGGCCAGCAGCGCGGATTCGTCGGCGGTCTGGCTGTCGCCAGTGTTCGCGCCATCCTGACTTGGCGTTTCCTGATGCACGGCAATGCGCGGCCAGCGCAGTTCTTCCAACACGTCTTCGGCGGTTTCGACCAGCTTGGCGCCCTGGCGGATGAGCGCGTGGCAGCCGCGCGATTGCGGGCTGTGGATGGAGCCGGGAATGGCGAACACCTCCTTGCCCTGCTCGGAGGCCAGCCGGGCGGTAATCAGCGAGCCCGATTGCAGCGCCGCCTCCACCACCAACGCGCCGCGCGTCAGGCCGGCGATCAGCCGGTTGCGCTTGGGAAAATTGGACGGCAGCGGCGGCGTGCCGAGCGGAAATTCGCTGACGATCAACCCCTGCGCGGCAACGCGGTGCGCCAGCGCGCGGTGCTGGCGCGGATAGACGCGGTCCACGCCGGTGCCGACCACGGCCAGCGTTGCCAGCCGCGCGGCGGGGGCGGCTTCGTCGCAGGCGGCCAGCGCGCCTTCGTGCGCCGCGCCGTCCACGCCCAAGGCCAGGCCCGACACCACCGCCAGGCCCGCCTGGGTCAGCGCGCGGGCAAACTGGCGCGCGTTTTGCGCGCCCTGCGGCGTCGGGTTGCGGCTGCCGACCACGGCCAGCGCCCAATTGGGCCAGCCGCTGGCCGCTTCGGCCTCCAGCAGGCGGACCTGGCCCAGCAGGTACAGCATCAGCGGCGGGTCTTCGATGGCCAGCAGGCCAGCGGGGTAGCGCGCGTCACCCAGCGTGACCAAGGCGCGGCCCTGGCCGGCTTCGGCGCCGGTCAGCCAAGCCGCGGTGGCCTGGACTTGCGCGTCCAAGCCGTCCGGCGGCGCGGCCAGCGCGGCGGCCTGTGCCGAACTGACGATTTGGCGCAGCGCGGCAGCGCTCTGGCCGAAGATGGCCTGCGGCAGCCCGAACGCGGCCAGCAGGCGGCGTCCGGCATCGTTGCCGACCCCTGGCGTCAGCGCCAGCCGCAGCCAGGCGGTCAATTCATCTGAATCCATGCTGCCGTGGTTCCAAGCTTGGAGGCGGCAAATGGTATCAGAGCCTGTTTACGATCTCAGGGGGTCACTTGGGATTCGTGAGTTTGTCGCCCACCTGCGACTCGTTGGCGGACTGCATGACCAAGGCGTAGGACACGCGATCGAACGGGCGGAACACCATGACCAGGCCATTGCGCTCGTCCGGCAGTTTGATGCGGGAACGCGCCCCGTCCGTCTTGTCGACGATCTGCGGCCCGGCGGACAGCAGCGCCAGCACGTGGCCGTTTTCGATGCCGTCGCGCAGCCCCTTGTTGATGACCACGATGTGGTTCTGGCCGGCAAAACGTACCGCGCTGCCATGTACCAGCACCACCCGGGCATCCACCGGCATGTCGGGCGCGTGCGGCACGTAGCTGCGGAAATCGCGCGGCGGCTCGGGAATCAGGCGGTCGCCGACCTGTATTTCTTCCTTGCTGCCGACGAGGTCGAGGGTGGCCGGCACGGGCAGTGTCCTGGCCTCTTCGCTGTCTTGGCCGGGCGCGGGGTTGTTGTCGCCGGCGGCCGGTTGCGCGGCGGCGGCGCCAGGGCTGCCGGCGCCCGGTTCTTCCACCTCGACTTTGCTTTCGCCGCGCATCAGCGCGGCCCGGCCAACGTATTGGCCTTCGTAGCCGAGGATTTCGCCCGTTATCGGGTCTTTCAGCGGCGTGGCGGTGCGAAAGACGCGGAAATCACGTGGCCGACCGGGGCCCATCAGCAGCGGCGCGTCCTGCGGGCCGCGCGCGTAGATGCGGTCGCCCTTGGCCATGATGACGCGGGACTGGTTGGCCTGCGCCACGACGCGCGGCGCGCGCTCGAACGTGTCGTCGTCCACCACCAGCGGTTCAGTGAGGAAGGGCTCGATCAGGTGCGCCGGCAGCGCCGGCAGCGGGCCGGTGCCCAGCATATCGACACGGGTACGCGGCGACACGTGCACGGTGTCGCCGGTCTCGCCATCGCCCTTGCCGCGCATACGCAGGATGGCGCGGTCGCCATTGCGCTCCAGATAGAGCTGCTGGCCGGGATAGATCAGGTGCGGGTTGCGGATGTCTTGCAGGTTCATGCCCCATAATTCCGGCCAGCGCCAGGGCGACTTCAAAAACAGGCTGGAGATGCCCCACAGCGTGTCGCCGCGCTTGACCGTGTATTGGTCGGGCGCGTTGGGCGCCAGGGCCGACAGCGGCACGCCCTTTTCGGCCACTTGCTGGGCCGTGGCGCGCTGGGCCGGCGAGACCGGGCTGTGGATGCCATACTTTTGGGCATGAACCGGCAGCGCCGCCAGCAAGGCGGCGGCAGCCAGCAAGCCGAGCGGCGCGGACAAGGCGCGCGGAGTGCTGGGAAAAGTGTGTTTCATCGTTTTTCTGGAGCGTGGCGGTCAACTTGATAAAGTACTGGCGATTCTGCATCCAAGCCCTTGATTCGGCAACGAATTTGGCGCGTCGGTGCGGCGCGGAATCGCAAAAATAGCGAAAATAGCGACAATTCCGGAATTTCCCCATGGCGCAGCTTCCCATCCTCCGTTTTCCCGACCCGCGCCTGCGCCAAGTCGCCAGACCCGTGCAGGCCGTCGATGCGCGCCTGCGGGCGCTGATCGGCGACATGTTCGACACCTTGTACGAGGCCAAGGGCATCGGCTTGGCGGCCACGCAAGTGGATGTGCATGAACGCCTGATCGTCATCGACGTGTCGGAAGAACGCAACCAGCGCCTGGTGCTGATCAACCCCGAACTGCTCTGGGCCAGTGACGAGCGCATCAAGGGCGACGAGGGCTGCCTGTCGGTGCCCGGCATCTACGATGGCGTCGAGCGCGCCGCCGCCGTGCGCGTGCGCGCGCTCGATGAACACGGCAACGCGCGCGAAATCGCCGCCGACGACCTGCTGGCGGTGTGCATCCAGCATGAAATGGATCACCTGATGGGCAAAGTCTTCGTGGACTACCTGTCGCCGCTCAAGCGTGGCCGCATCAAGACCCGTCTGCTCAAGGCCGAGCGCGAGGAAAGCCGGACGCGAACCCAAGAGCGCGTGCTGTAAGAGCCTGTTTATGATCTCAACAAGCCCGCGCAGACACCTTTTCGGGATGGGATGCAAGGCGCAGCGCACCGCCCATAGTCCATCTATGGGCAAGCGCTGCAACGCCGCAGAC
>WRJY01000206.1 GCA_009778355.1 Desulfovibrionaceae bacterium
GGCCAGTTGGAGGCTCCAGGTACAGGCGGATGCGCTGCGTGTTGCGTGTGACCACCGCAGCGACCTTGAGCAGCTTGATGCGCAGGGTACACGCGCTGGCGCAGCGTGTCGCGCACGCCATGCCTGATCAGCAGTGGACACTGCGCGGATCGGCAATGCAGCGTGCTGCCGCTTCCATTAAACCGAGCTTGCGATCGAGCTGGCCGGACAGCATCACGCCACCATCGCCGGTCATGCTGCCGCCATCGAATCGGCCCTCCACCACGCGCCGGCCCAAGCGGCCAAAGCGCAGTGATCCAACGTCAATTTCTTCGGTACAGTCTGGTTTCGGCATTGCCCGCTCGCTTGTGATCTGGATTTGATACCTCGATCTTCGAGCACACAAGGGCAATGCCGTCCTTGTTTTGGGGCTACTACGGTGAAATATCCGGGTTAGGGATCGTGTTCAAAACCCTTGTTCGCACACGACCGCACCATGTAAAATCAACAACTTACGACCGCACTTGACTCGTCGGAGGTGAGTTTTGAACACCATCCTTAGCGTTCTCTTGCAGTGCGGCCAGGTCCTTGAGTTGTACCCAGGATGACAGCACTTCTCGCAACGGTGCGCATCTACCGCCTGGGTGGCGATGAACTTGCCCTGCACCACATACACAGCCTGTGCGTCGTCATCGATCACGATGGCATCAATCTGCTTGTCGTCGGCTCCATCGGTGATGCAATAGTGCGTCTGGCTGACATCTTGTCCATGAATATTGTGCAAATACCAAGTCACGAAACGCTGGCCATCGTTTGGAAAATGCTGCTGATAATAGTTCTGCGCGATGTCCTGTGCGATCTTTTCGAACACAATCCTTCCTCCTTGAATCAAGAGCAAGTTTCAGACGTTGAAGAAGAAGTGTTGGCCTAAGGTGTTGTTTTTCATGGACAAATTCCCTTGGATGCGCGATCTGTACCCAATGCCGTATCCACTCGCGGCGTCGCTTCACTCGAACAATCTTGCGCTCCCCTGCCCCTCTACACTGCGGGTACTTCGCAAGGTAGAGCATCCGGCAGGGTTGCCGCCCGTTTGATGAAGCGTTTGTCGAAGGTCAGCAGTGCCGAGCACGAGGCAGCGCGGCTCAGGTGCATGGCATCGGCAAAATCCAGCCCCGCTTTGAACGCTTCCAGTGCGATTTGCACATTGGCCCGGTCTTCAATCACCACGTTGTCGTAGGAACACAGCGCGCTCAGGGTGCGGTGAATGGTGGCAGGTGGTATCGCATAGAAGCCACGCAGCACCCATTCCAGTTCCAGCAGCACCGTGACCGAGACGAACACCCGCCCGCGCATCGCAGCCAGTGCAGCGGGCCGCTGGCGCGCGGCTTCGGCGTCATCGGGATCATCGACAAAAAAGCGCGCCAGCACGTTGGTATCTACGGCCTTCATGGCTGCTTGCCGCCTCTACCACCCTTGGCAAGCAGGCTGGCCGCATCGAAATCCATGAGTGATCGCGGCTTGCCGCTGGGGCGCACGGCGATCATGCCGTAGCCCGATTCCACGTTTTTGGCGCTCCTGCGATGCGGTACGGCCAGCCGCAGTCCATCGACCTCTTCTGTCAGCTCCAATTGGCTGCCAGTGGTCAAGCCGAAGCGACGCCGTACTTCGGCTGGCAATACCAACTGACCTCTGGACGAAAGAGTAACGACAGTCATGACAATACGCATCCTGAAAAGATGCCGTCATGATAGCCTCGTCTTACTGGTAAGTCAAAAAATGAGGCGACTGGAACCACAAACCACGCCATGCGCAGCGCATCGGCTACCAGATCAGTCTTCATGTGCGGCTTCATCGACCAGCCCACCACCCGGCGGCTGAACAGAAGATCCATTACCACCGCCAGATACAGCCAGCCTTCAGCGGTGGCAATACCCACCAAATTTTGGACCGTCAAAAATTCGTATCCGCTGTCACACCCACTTTTTGAGTGAATGCATATGAAAAGCAGTGCAACACCCTGCAACAGAAAATGTTGCAAAATTGCAGCTAAGACATTGTTTTCAAAGGATAAATTGAACAGCCCTGAAACAACATGAACTGATATGAAACATCAAAAGCGAACTCAGACGTTGAACAAAAAATTCATCACGTCGCCGTCCTTGACCACGTACTCCTTGCCTTCGCTGCGCATCTTGCCGGCGTCCTTGGCGGCTTGCTCGCCGCCGCAGGCGATGTAGTCGTCGAAGGCGATGGTTTGCGCGCGGATGAAGCCGCGCTCGAAGTCGCCGTGAATCACGCCGGCGGCCTGCGGGGCGGTGTCGCCGGCGTGGATGGTCCAGGCGCGCACTTCCTTGACGCCGGCGGTGAAATAGGTTTGCAGGCCCAGCAGCTTGAAGGCGGCGCGGATCAGGCGGTTCAGGCCCGGCTCGGCCTGGCCCATTTCGGCCAGAAAGACGGCCTTGTCCTCGTCGTCCATTTCGGCCATGTCGGCTTCCATCTTGGCGCAGATGGCGACCACGGGGGCGTTGTGGCTGGCGGCGTAGTCTTTCAGGCGCTCCAGCAGCGGGTTGTTTTCAAAGCCGTCCTCGCTGACGTTGCCGACGAACATGGCCGGCTTGGCGGTAATCAGGCACAGCGGCTTGAGCAGCGCCTGCTCCTCTTTCGACAGTTTCAGCGCGCGCGCCGGCTTGCCCTCGTTCAACGCCGCCTGCACGGGGCCGAGCAGCTTGAGCATGGCCGCGGCCTCCTTGTCGTTGCCGCTCTTGCTGGCCTTGGCGTAGCGTTGCAGGGCCTTGTCCACGGTGCCCAGGTCGGCCAGGCACAGCTCGGTCTGAATCACCTCGATGTCGGCCACCGGGTCCACCTGGCCGGCCACGTGGACCACGTTGGCGTCTTCAAAGCAGCGCACCACGTTGACGATGGCGTCGGTCTCGCGGATGTGCGCCAGAAACTGGTTGCCCAGGCCCTCGCCCTTGCTGGCGCCCGCCACCAGGCCGGCAATGTCCACGAACTCGACGATGGCCGGCAGCACGCGCGCAGGCTTGACGATGGCGGCCAGTTGCGCCAGGCGCGGGTCGGGCACCTCGACCACGCCGGTGTTCGGTTCGATGGTACAAAAAGGGTAGTTCTCGGCGGCGATGCCGGCCTTGGTCAGGGCATTGAATAGTGTGGACTTGCCGACGTTTGGCAGGCCGACGATGCCGCATTGCAGGCTCATGGGGTGGCTTTCACAAGGAACGGGAAAACCATGATTTTACCGGCCCGACGCCACCCTGGGCGGCGCTGCGGATTCATGGCGAGGCAAGCGCGGATGCTTTCCACGCAATCATTGCAAGCTATCAAATTCATATCAATCGGCGATCGAAAGCGTACCTGCGGCCTGCCTTTTACAATGACCCGCATGGGCATTTCTCCCGACATCTGCATTCGCGGCGCCGGCATCGTTGGCCGCACGCTGGCCCTGCTGCTGGCGCGCGAGCGTTTGCGTGTGGCGCTGGTGGCCACGCCGGCGCCAGCCGCCGCGCCCGACGTGCGCGCCTACGCCCTCGGCCCCGCCGCCCGTCAGTTGCTGGAGGGCGTGCGCTGCTGGCCCGGCGAGCGCGCCGCCACCCCGGTGCTGTCCATACAGGTGCATGGCGACCGCAATGGCGTGGTGCGCTTCGACGCCGTGGCGCAAGGCGTGCCGGCGCTGAACTGGATCGTGGACGCGCCGGCGCTGGAGCGCCAGCTTGCCGATGCCATCGGTTTTCAGGGCGGCATCGAGACCGCCCGCGAGCCAGTGCCCGCGCCGCTCACCGTGGTGTGCGAAGGCCGCGCCAGCGCCACGCGCGCCGAGTTGGGCGTGGCGTTCGATGTCACCGACTACCCGCAGCAGGCCATCGCCACCCGGCTGGACTGCGAGCAGCCGCACGAGCAAGCGGCGCGCCAATGGTTCACGCCCGAGGGCGACGTGCTGGCCTTTCTGCCGCTGGACGGCCCACTGGGCCGCCAGGTGGCCGTAGTGTGGTCGGCGAGCAGCCCCCGCGCGCCCGAGCTGATGGCGCTGGACGACGACGCCTTTGCCGCCTGCCTGATGGAGCTCAGCGGCGGCGCGCTGGGCGCGTTGCGGCTGTGCGCCCCGCGCGCCTGCTGGCCGCTGATGCGCGCCAGCGCCCGGCGCTGGGTTGGCCCCATGCCCGGCGCTCAGGCCAGCGGCAGCTTCGCGCTGGCCGGCGACGCGGCGCACGCCATGCACCCGCTGGCCGGCCAGGGCCTGAACGTGGGTCTGGGCGACGCCGCCGAGCTGGCCCGCGTGCTGGCCGCGCGCGAAAACTGGCGTTCCCCGTCTGATCTGAAACTGCTGCGCCGCTACGAGCGCGCGCGCCAGGCCGACTGGCTGCGCACGAGCCTGGCCGCCGACGGCTTGCAGCAGTTGTTTGGCCGCCCCGAACCCTTTGCCGCCGCGCTGCGCAACTGGGGCATGGCCGCGTTCGACGCCTGCGGGCCGCTCAAGGCGCGCATCGCCCGCCTGGCGATGGGGACGAAATGAAGCGCCCCTCGAAACCGCAAGCGTGAATAATTGATACCGACCACTACACCGGAACCCTCGATGAAAATCCGATTCACTACCCCATTCGTTCACGCCGCGCTGGCCGTCGCTCTGGCGTTGCCCGCACTGGCCAGCGCCCAGGAAGCCGTCATCCGCAAGAACCTGACCGCGCGCGCGCCCAATCTGGCCCAGATCGACGAGATCAGCAAGACGCCCATGCCCGGCCTGTACGAGGTGCGCATGGGCACCGACATCTTCTACACCGACGCCGAGGGCAACTTTGTCCTCCACGGCGAGCTGGTGGACACCCGCGCGCACAAGAACCTGACCGAGGAGCGCGTGAACAAGCTTACCGCCATCGACTTCGGCAGCCTGCCGGTCAAGAACGCCTTCACCATCGTGCGCGGCAACGGCCAGCGCAAGCTGGCGGTGTTCGAGGACCCCAACTGCGGCTATTGCAAACGCTTTGAAAAAGACCTGCTGAAGGTGGACAACATCACCATCCAGCTCTTTCTGATTCCGATTCTGGGCGAGGACTCGAAAACCAAGTCGCGCCAGATCTGGTGCAGCGACGACAAGGCCAAGGCCTGGACCGACTGGATGGTGCGCGGCATCGCGCCCAAGGGCAACGCCGTTTGCAACACCGAGGCGCTCACCGACAACCTGGCATTTGCCCGCAAGTACCGCATCACCGGCACGCCAACCCTGGTGTTCGCCGATGGCGCCCGCGTGCCGGGCGCCATTGACGCACAACAGGTCGAAGAGCAACTGAAATGACCCCGCGCCTTCCCCCCGCCGGGGAAGCTTGAGATCAGGGCCAGCGCCGCAGCCAACGTCAACCATGCAACGCCAAGCCACGCCGCTGGCCCCGGTGCGCTACACGGTGCGGGTGATTGACGCCGCGTCGCACCACTTCGAGGTCGAGCTGACCATCGACCGCCCCGCCGCCCGGCAGCGCGTGTCGCTGCCGGTATGGATTCCGGGCAGCTACCTGATCCGCGAATTTCAGCGCCACCTGCAGAACCCGCGGGCCAGCCAGGGCCGGACGGCGCGGCCCATCGAGCAGATCGACAAGGCCACCTGGGAGCTGGCCTGCGAGCCGCGCCGCCCGCTGGTGCTGCGCTACGCGGTGTACGCCTTCGACAACTCGGTGCGCATGGCCTGGCTGGACGCGCGGCGGGGGTTTTTCAACGGCACCAGCCTGCTGCTGCGCGTGCACGGCCAGGAAGATGGCGCGCACGCGCTGACAGTGCCGCCCCCCGCCGCCCACCCCGGCTGGCAACTGGCCACCGCCATGCCGCCCGTGCGGGTGGACCGGCGCGGCTTCGGCACGTATCAAGCCGGCGACTACGACGAATTGGTGGACCACCCGGTCGAGCTGGGCGCGTTCTGGTCGGGCCGCTTCACGGCTGGCTGCGTGCCGCACCGCTTCGTCGTGGCCGGCGCGCCGGCCACGTTCGACGGCCCGCGCCTGCTGCGCGACGCGCGCAAGATTTGCGAAACCGTCATCCGCTTCTGGCACGGCGCCAAGCCGCCGCCTATGCAAAGCTACGTCTTCATGCTGAACGCAGTCGATGATGGCTACGGCGGCCTGGAACACCGCGCCAGCACGGCCCTGATCTGCGGCCGGCGCGACTTGCCGCGCCCTGGCGCGAGCGCCAGCGCCGCCGCCGTGGGCGAAGGCTACGTCACGCTGCTGGGCCTCATCAGCCACGAGTATTTCCACGCCTGGAACGTCAAGCGCCTGAAGCCCGCCGAGTTCGCCCGCTACGACTACACGCGCGAAAATCACACCCGCCTGCTGTGGTTCTTTGAAGGCTTTACCAGCTACTACGACGACCTGCTGTTGCGCCGCGCCGGCCTGATCGACGACGCCGCCTACCTGAACCTGCTGACCAAAACCATGAACCAGGTGCTGCAAGCGCCGGGCCGCCGGGCGCAGTCGGTGGCGCAGGCCAGCTTCGACGCCTGGGTGCGTTACTACCGCCCCGACGAAAACACGCCCAACAGCACCATCAGCTATTACGCCAAGGGCGCGCTGGTGGCGCTGTGCTTCGACCTCACGCTGCGCCAGGAAGGCCGCGCCACGCTCGACGACGCCATGCGCGCGCTGTGGCGGCGTTGCCAGGGCGGCGCGATGCGCGAAGACGACTTCGCCGCCGTGCTGACCGAACTGGGCGGGCGCGGCTTCGAGCGCGAAATCGCCGCTTGGGTGCACGGCACCGGCGAGTTGCCCCTGAAGGCGCTGCTGCAAGCGCACGGCATCGAAATGCGTCCGGAGCCTTCGCAACCGGCGCAGGCGCTGGGCCTGCGGGTCAGCGAAGGCGTGGGCGGCATCGTCATCAAGACGGTGCTGACCGGCAGCCCCGCCGCGCAAGCCGGCATGGCCGCCGGCGACGAATGGCTGGGCGTCGAAGCCGCGCCGCCGCGCCGTGGCCGCGCTGCCGCCTCCGAGGGCTGGCGCCTGACGCGCGTGGACGACCTGCCCCTGTACGCCGGCAAGGCCCGCGCCGTCACCGCCCTCGTCGCCCGCGACCGCCGCCTGCTGCGCCTTCCCCTGGCGCTGCCGCGGCAAGCCGCCACTTGGCGGCTGCTGCCGCGCGAAGGCGCGAGCAGCGACAGTGCCTGGCCCAGCCAGTAGCGGCTGCCAGAATCGGCGGG
>WRJY01000207.1 GCA_009778355.1 Desulfovibrionaceae bacterium
GCGGGATCGACATCGGCAAAAAAATGCCGGCCCTCGACCAGCATGTCGCTGCTGACGGCCAGTTCCATGCCCGGCGCGGGGCGCAGCAGCGCACAGTCGTCGCCGATGCCGAGCGCCACGCAGCCCGTGGCGGGCTGCTTGAAGAAGCGCTCGATCAGCTCGAATTCGCCCATGCCGGGTCTTTCAGGTCAGCGCCTGCCCCTGTTTGGAGAAGGTTGCGTTGGGGCCAGCGCCGCAGCCCCCATCCCAGCCTTCCCCCAGTGGGGGAAGGAGCAGCGGCGAAGCGGCTGAGAAAGGGCCAACTCATCCGATCCTGTTGCGCACCAGCGCCACCTCATGCGCCAGCCTGCGAAGGTGGCCCGCGCGGCGGGCGGCGGCTTTGAGAAAGGCCATCATCAGCGGGCCGCTGTCGAGGACATCTTCGGCGCCGCCGTTGAGGTGAAATTCCGGGTGCCACTGCACGCCCACGACGAACGGGTGGCCGGTGTGGCGCAGCCCTTCGGGCACCAGGTCGATCGGGCTGCGCGCTTCCAGCGCCATGCCCTTGCCGAGTTTGTCGGCGCACTGGTGGTGAATGCTGGTGACGCGGCGCGGCTCGTAGCCGTAGATGCCCGCCAGGCGCGAGCCGGGCATGAAGTGCACCTCGTGTACCAGGCGGTCGTAGCGCACCGTGTCCGTGTGGGCCACCGCGCCGGGCCATTGGGTGGGAATGTCCTGGATCAACGTGCCGCCGAAGTACACGTTCAACAACTGGCAGCCGCGGCACACGCCCAGCACGGGTTTGTCGGCGTCGATGAAGCCGCGCAGCAGCTCCAGTTCGTACTCGTCGCGGATGGGGTCGTATTCGGCCTTGTCCTGCCAGGGCTGGGCGCCGTAGGTCTGGGGGCTGATGTCGATGCCGCCTTGCAGCACCAGGCCGTCCAACTGTTCCACCAGGTCGTGCAGCGGCGGGCGCTTGCGCAGGCGGGGGGCGCGCTGGTCGATGAACGGAATCATCAGCGCCACCACGCCGTGCGACATGATCCATTGCGCCATGCCGCTTTCCAGAAACTGCATGCGCTTGCTGGGCAGCCCCAAGCCGGGCGGAGGGTTGTGCAGCAGGCGGGCGGAGATGCCGATGCGCAGGGTCATGAGGGCGGATTGTCGCGCAGGGCGGCCCAGTCATCATCCGACATGGGAACGGAAGGGCCGCTGCGAATGCCCGCCTGATACAGCGCCTGAAGCCGCCGGGTGGCTTCTTCGTCGCGCCCGATCAGCTCGCGCTCATCCCCGGCAGGCAGCAGCGGGTTGGCCGGAGAATGCCTTTTCCTGATCGGCGCGGGCGTCGAAGTCATGATGTTTTTTGATTTTGTCATAGCAGTCAGAACAGACAACGGTGTGGTGGGTGAAGGCCCGAAACCGCGCCGTTTTGTCTTCTTCCTGCAAATACACCAATTCGCAGGCGTAGCACCAGCCTTGTTTGTTTTCAGGGTCGTTGCTGTTCTCGACGAATCCCAGGGCAGCGCCACGGTTTTTGACCAAGTGTCCACAAATGGAAGCAATCCGTGAGCGCCCATGATGCGGGCAATTCACTTCAGGCGCTTTGGTATCCAGTTGATCGGTCATGAAAAACGAAGGCCGATTGGTTTCAAAGCGCCTCGGCGCAGAAGGCGGCGGGCGTGACGATGCGCGCGCGCCCCACGCTGCCGCGTTGCAGCAGTCCGGCGCGGCGGTCGCCGGTCACCAAATAGTCGGCTTCGCCAGCCAAGGCCATCGCCAGCAGAAACGCATCGTCCGGGTCGTTGACTTTGAGGCCATCGGGCAAAGGCGGTAACGTGTCCTGCACGATCGAGCGCGACATGTTGTTCACCATTGTGCCGACGCGATGCGGCTGGAGCGCATTCCTGAACTTGGCGTAGCGGCTCGCGTGGCGCAATTCGTCGATTTGCTCCACCGAAGTCACCAGATTGAAACGGTTCTTTCGCCATGCGCGGTAGATGGCGTCGGACACACCGTGCGGCGTCAGCAATGCGCTGAGCAGCACGTTGGTGTCCAGAACAACCCGCATCGCATCAGTGCTTGCGGCTCTCGCGCGCCCATTGCACGGCTTCGTCCACCATGACGGTCAACTCCTCCTCGCCGAGGTTTGCGTTTTCCGCCTTGGCTTGTTCAACGGCGCGGTCGAAGATGTAGGCGCGCACCGCCTCCTCGATGAAACGAGAAAGATCGTCTTTGCGTCCACCGCCTTGCGCCGCAAGGAACATGCGGACAGACTGATCCGTGTCTGCCGACACGGCGACGTTCCAGCGAATGCTGCTCATCTTGTTCTTCCCGTTGATATGCACACAGGTGTTTATATTAATCCCCCCGAAACCGCAGCGCCGCCTGGCGAATCACTTCGCCCAGCAACTGCTCGCGGGCATGGCATTCGCGCAGCCAGCGGGCGTCGTTGTGGTTGTCCAGCACTTGCTGGCGCAGGCCGGCCAGGGCGCTGGCGGCCTGGCAGGTTTCGGCGAAGGGGCGCAGGCGCTCCATGGTGTCCAGCAGGTGCTCGCGCAAGGGCTGGTGCTGGCCGCTGACGGGATCGACATAGACCGCGTCCAGCCCGAAGCGGCAGGCCTGGAAGCGGTTGTAGGCGTAGACGAGGTAGTCGTCCTCGGCGGGCGCGAAGGGGCGCTCGCCCTGGAACCAGGCCGCCAGGCTTTGCACCAGGCCGGCCAGCATGGCGGCGCGTTCGACGGTGAGCGGGGTGTCGAACACGCGTACTTCGATGGTGCCGTATTCGGGCTTGGGGCGGATGTCCCAATAGAAGTCCTTCATGTTCTTGACGACGCCGGTGCGGGTCATTTTGTCGAAGTAGGCGCCAAATTCGTCCCAGGTCAGCACGCAGGGCGCGCGGCCCGACAGCGGAAACGCGAACACCGAATTGAGCCGCGCCGAATCAAAGGCCGTGTCCTGCCCCTGCACGAACGGGCTGGAAGCGGCCAGCGCGATGAAGTGCGGGATGTAGCGCGACATGCAGTGCAGCGTGTACAGCGCGGTGTCGGCGTCCGGGCAGCCGACGTGCACGTGCTGGCCGAAGATGGTGAACTGCTTGCTCAGGTAGCCGTAGAGCTGCGACAACTGGTGAAAGCGCGGCTTGTCGTAGATGCGCTGCTGGTGCCACTGCTGGTAGGGATGCGTGCCGCCGCCGGTGACGGCGATGTTCAGCTTGTCGGCGCTGCGCACCAGTGCATCGCGGATCTGCGACAACTGCGCCAGCGCCTCGCCCACGGTGTGGCAGACGCCGGTGGAGATTTCGATCATGCCGGCGGTCATTTCGGGCACGGCGCTGCCGGGCAGGTCGCTGCGCGCCATCAGACGCAGCATCTCGTCGGCGTAGTGCGCCAGGTCGTAGTCGTTGGTGTTGACCAGTTGCAACTCCAGTTCGATGCCGATGGTCAGCGCCTGCGAGGTGGCGAAGGCTTGCAGACTGGCTGGCGCGGCCTGGCTCTGCGCAATGGCGGCGGTCATGATGGCGTCTCCTCGCTGGTCTGGCTGACGGCGGCGCTGGCGCGCGCGCCGCGCCGGTCCTGCCTGGTCTCGCCCGTGCGCTGAAAGGCGATGGTGAGCAACACCGCGCCCAGCAGTTCCGAGACCAGGATCATCGGCAGCGCGATGGCGGCCACCTGGCCGCCGATGGTGTGCGAGGCGGTCACGAATTGCGACGTGAGCAGCAGCGCCACCGCCGACATCGGCATCATGGCGATGCCGGTCCAGAACGATTTTTTCAGCGCCATCCCGGAGCCGGCGCTGCCCGCCAGAATGCCGAGCGCCTTGGCGGCCAGCCGCGCCGTCACCAGCGCCGCCGCCGCCCCGATGGCGGCGGCGCTCCAGCCGGCCTGCGCTGCCGCGGCGGACACCAGCACGAACATCAGAATGTTCAGCATCGACGCCGCCGTGCCAAGCTGGCGCGGCCACACCCACGGGCGGGGATGCCACAGTTTGAGCAAAAGGCCGCCCAGCAGCGCCGCCAGCGGCGCCGATCCGCCCAGCGGCGTGGTAACGCCGCAGCCGGCGGCCAGCAGCGCCAGCAGCACGATGGCCGTGTCCTGGCTGCTTGGGTGCAGCACGCGCAAGGCAGCGGTCAGCACGCCGGCCAGCACCGCGCCGCACAGCAGCGAAATGACCAGCACCGCAGCCGACGACGCCACCGACGCCAGCAGCGTGCCGCCGCCGCGGTCGATGCTGCTCAGCATGGCGGTGCCAATGGTCAGCGCGTACAGCGTGTTCAGCGTTGCCAGCGCCAGCGCGCGGTCGGTCACCGGGCCGCTGGCGCGCAAATCCAGCGTCACGCGCATCAGCACCGCGGGCGACGCGGCCACCGCAATCAGCGACAGCGCCCGCACCACCGGCGCGTCCAGCCCCAGCGCGTGCAGGCTCGCGAAAGCCGCCGCGAAGGTCAGCAGCGATTCGGCCGCGCTCTGCGCCAGCACCATCGGGTTGTGGCGCAGCCAGCGCAGCGACAGCCGCGCGCCAGCCTCGAACAAAACCACCGCCAGCCCCATTTCCAGCAGGAACAGGCCGCCCCCCTCGAGCGGCCATGTGGCGTTGGCCAGCCCCAGCCAGCCGGCCACCGCGCCGACTCCCGCGTAGCCGACGATCTTGGGCAGCCGCGAGTTGCGCCGCACCAAGTGCCCGGCCAGCGCCGCCAGCGCCAGCAGCAACGCCCACGTCAGCGCCAGCGTTGCGGGCGGCAGGTTGAATCGGTCAATCAGGGTGGCTGGCCATGCAGCGGTCACATCCGGCATCCTCCAATCTGTCAGGAACATCGATTAGCAGGCCGATGGTAACTGGCCGACGGCGGTAGGAGACAATCGCCCCTCATGAGCGCCACTTACCGCATCGCCCCCTCCATCCTGTCAGCCGACTTCGCCCGCCTGGGCCAGGAGGTCGCCAGCGTCATCGCCGCCGGCGCCGACTGGATCCACTTCGACGTGATGGACAACCATTACGTGCCCAACCTGACCTTTGGGCCGATGATCTGCCAGGCCATCAAGCCGCACGCCAAAACCGCCGCCGGCCAGCCGGCGCCGCTGGACGTGCACATGATGGTGCAGCCCGTGGACGCGCTGGCGCAGGCGTTCGCGCAGGCCGGCGCCGACCTCATCAGCTTTCACCCCGACGCCAGCGCGCACGCCCACCGCAGCGTGCAGGCCATCAAGGCCGCCGGCTGCAAGGCCGGGCTGGCGTTCAACCCTGGGCAGCCGCTGGACGCGCTGGACTGGCTGATCGACGACATCGACCTGGTGCTCATCATGAGCGTCAACCCCGGCTTCGGCGGCCAGTCGTTCATCGACAGCGCGCTGCGCAAGATCGAGCAGGCGCGCAAGCGCATCGACGCCTCGGGCCGCGACATCCGGCTGCAAGTGGACGGCGGCATCAAGGCCGGCAACATCCGCCAGGCAGCCGACGCCGGCGCCGACACCTTCGTCGCCGGCAGCGCCATCTTCGGCCAGAAGGATTACGCGGCAGTCATTGCCGATATGCGGCAAGCGTTAAAAGCACCTGCCTGAGATCGTAAACAGGCTCTGAGCCGCAGCGCGGATGCCTTTTCCCCGAACTGCGTTGGAGTTTGAACAGCAGAATGTTTTGGAAGCGGTGGCAGTGAGGCCCGCTTGCGCCGAAGCGGCCAGCAGGTCGGCAGCAAGAGCAGAGCGAAACGGGCGAGGAGCTTCACGAGTGCCGATGCGTTGGTTCAGCGTTGTTCCGATTGTTTGAGGGCTTGGCTGCTCATTTTTAGCCTCTACTGAGGTCAGCAAGACTCGGCTGGATGGTTTTGAACACGATCCTTAGCCCTGTAAAATCCAAGACTCTTTTTGCTTGCCACGCGCCTTTCAATATCCTTCAGGAGACTTCCCGATGGCAGACACTGCTCAGATGGCCAACGCCATTCGCGCCCTGGCGATGGACGCGGTTCAACAAGCCAATTCCGGGCATCCGGGCGCGCCGATGGGCATGGCCGAGATGGCGCTGGCGCTGTGGGGCAGCCACCTGCGCCACAACCCGGCCAACCCGCATTGGGCCGACCGCGACCGCTTCGTGCTCTCCAACGGTCATGCGTCGATGCTGCTGTATGCGCTGCTGCACCTCACCGGCTACGACCTGCCGATCGGGGAGTTGAAGAACTTCCGCCAACTGCACAGCAAGACCGCCGGTCACCCCGAATGGGGACTGACGCCGGGCGTGGAGACCACCACCGGCCCGCTGGGCCAGGGCATCACCAACGCGGTGGGCATGGCGCTGGCCGAAAAGCTGCTGGCCGCCGAGTTCAACCGCCCCGGCCACGCCATCGTGGATCACCGCACCTATGTGTTCCTTGGCGATGGCTGCCTGATGGAGGGCATCAGCCACGAGGCCTGCGCGCTGGCCGGCGCCTGGAAGCTGAACAAGCTGATCGCCCTGTACGACGACAACGGCATCAGCATCGACGGCAAGGTGGCGCCCTGGTTCGTGGACGACACCGCCAGGCGCTTCGAGGCGTACCAGTGGAACGTGATCGGCCCGATCGACGGCCACGACGCCGGCGTGGTCGAACGCGCCATCGGCGAGGCCAAACAAAGCAGCGACCGGCCCACGCTCATCATCTGCCGCACCCATATCGGCAAGGGCAGCCCCAACCGCCAGGACAGCGCCAAGGCGCACGGCGAGCCGCTGGGCGCGCCCGAAATCGCCCTCACGCGCGCGGCCATCGGCTGGCCCCATGCCCCGTTCGAGATTCCGCAGCCGATCTACGCCGCCTGGGATGCCCGCTTCGCCGGCGGCCAGGCCGAAGCGCGCTGGAACCAGAGCTTCAGCGCCTACGCCAGCGCCTTCCCCGAGCTGGCCGCCGAGTTCACGCGCCGCATGGCCGGCGATCTGCCCAGCCACTTTGCCCAGACCGCCGTCGATGCCGCCGTGGCCGCGCACCAGAAGGCCGAGACCGTGGCCAGCCGCAAGGCCAGCCAGATCGCGCTCGAAGCCTTCACCGCCGCGCTGCCCGAACTGCTGGGCGGCAGCGCCGACCTGACCGGCTCCAACCTCACCAAGACCGCCGCCACGCCCGATCTGCGCATTGGCGCCGACGGCGCGGTGCTCAAAACCGAGGCCGGACAAATTGGCCGCCACATCAGCTACGGCGTGCGCGAATTCGGCATGGCCGCCGTCATGAACGGCGTGGCGCTGCACGGCGGCTACATTCCCTACGGCGGCACCTTCCTCA
>WRJY01000208.1 GCA_009778355.1 Desulfovibrionaceae bacterium
ACGTCAAAGGAGATGTCGGTCAGCGCCCTCACGCCACCGAAACTCAGGGAGATGTTGCGCACGTCGAGAATGACGCCGCCGCTCTTGCGATCAAGGCTCATGCGGCGCTCCTCACGGGCGCGAAGGTCTTGGCGCCGATGCCGGAATAGTTCATGCCACGGCCCTCATGGGGTCGAAGGTCTTCGCATCCCGGATCCGCACCGTGGCGCTGATCGATCCGCTACGACCGTCCTCGAAGCGCACCTGCGTCTCGATGAACTGCTCATGCCGGCCCGCGTACAGCGCGCCGACCAGAATCTGGTACTTTTCGCCGATGAAGCCGCGGCGCACCTTGTTCGTGCGCGTGAGCTCGCCGTCGTCGGCGTCGAGTTCCTTGTGCAGCACCAGAAAACGGCTGATTTGGCTGCCTGCCAACCGCTCGTCGCGGCTCAGATCGGCGTTGACCTGTTCGACGCACTGCCCGATGAGTTCATAGACCTCGGGCTTGGCGGCGAGATCCGTGTAGCCGGCGTAGGGCAGGTGGCGCCGCTCGGCCCAGTTGCCCACGGCCTCGAAGTCGATGTTGAGCATGACGCACACGCAATCGCGTCCGTCGCCGAAGGCCACTGCCTCCTTGATATACGAGAAGAACTTGAGCTTGTTCTCCACGTACTTGGGCGCGAACATGGCTCCGTCGTGCCTGCCTCCTTTGATCTGTCCGACGTCCTTGACGCGGTCGATGATCTTGAGATGCCCGCTGGCGTCGATGAAACCGGCGTCGCTGGTGTGGTACCAGCCCTCGGCGTCGAGAACTTCCGCCGTGGCCTGCGGATTTTTGTAGTACTCCTTGAGCAGCCCGGACGAGCGCACAAGGATCTCGCCGCCATCGCTGAACTTGATCTGCACTCCTTCGCAGGGCACGCCCACGGTGTCGGCTCGCGCCTCGTGGTCGGGCTGCATGCACACGAAGACAGCGGTCTCGGTGGAGCCGTAGAGCTGCTTGAGGTTCACGCCGATGCTGCGGTAGAAGCTGAAAAGGTCGGGGCCGATGGCCTCGCCGGCGGTGTAGGCCACGCGCACGCAACTGAGCCCCAGGTTATTGCGCAGCGAGCCGTAGACGAGCCAGTCGCCCAGTTGATACTTCAAGCGATCCCATGGGCCCACGTGCTTGCCGTCCATGAGGTCGGGGCCGACACGGCGCGCCAGGGTCATGGCCGCGCGGAACAGGCGCCGCTTGAGAGCGCTGGCGTCTTCCATACGAACCATGACGCTGGTGAGCAGGTTTTCGAAAATGCGTGGAGGCGCGAAGTAGTAACTCGGGCCCACTTCTTTCATGTCGATGCTGACGGTGGCGCTGCTCTCGGGGCAGTTGACGACATAGCCGCTGATCAGCCACTGGGCATAGGAGAAGATGTTCTGGCCGATCCAGGCCGGGGGCAGGTAAGCCAGCACCTCATCGAGAGGACCGAGTTTGTCGAAACGCGCACCGGCCGCAGCGCGGTCGAGCAGGCTGCGATGGCGGTGCACCACGCCCTTGGGGTTGCCTGTGGTGCCGCTGGTGAAGAACATGGCGGCGACGTCCCCCGCGGAGCCTTGTTCGACCTGCTCGTCAAAGAAATCAGGGTGAGCACTGTCGAAGGCAGCGCCAGCGGCAATGAGTGCGTCCAGGCTTTGCAAGCCGGTCTGTTCATAGTTTCTCAGGCCGCGCGGATCGTCGTACCAAGTGTGCGCGAGCTGCGGGCATTGCGCGCGGATCTCCAGCATCTTGTCCACCTGTTCCTGATCTTCGACCACGCACAGGCGCACTTCGGCGTTGTTGATGGGAAAGACGCATTCACTGGCGACCGCGTCCTGGTACAACGGCACGGCAATGGCGCCCAGCGATTGTGCCGCGAGCAAGGTGGCGTACAGCCTTGGACGGTTCGCGCCGATGACCGCCAAGTGTTCGCCCCGTTTCAGACCCGCTTCGTGCAGCCCGCATGCGAGCGCGCGCACCAGCAACAGCATTTCGCCCCAGGTCGTTGTTTGCCAGATCCCATAGGCCTTCTCACGCATGGCGGGGCGCCATGGGTGCTGGGTGGCCTGCTGCTTCAGTAAGCGGGGAAAGGTGGTGTCCACGGCAAAGGCTTTTTTTCAAACGGAAACCCGGAACAATGGCCGCGGCGGGCGCGCGCTGGAAACTTCGCGGTGTGCGGCGATGCTCACGGCGCCTCACTCCCCGCGAACGCCACTGGCTTGTCGAGCACATATACGACGCCATTGAGCAGCGCGATGTGAGCGTCGTCGCGTGCGCGCGAGATACGCACCTGGTAGGTTCCGATCTTTCGGGAACGAGCCACCTCGGTGGCGTGCGCGATCAGCCATTCGCCTTCTTCCACTGCGGTGGAAATGTTCATCTGCGAATCGACCAGCGTGGCGATGCTGCCGTACGTATTGCAGGCCAAACCCAGCGCCATGTCGCCAAGCGCGAAGATCGCGCCGCCATGGCAGCGGTTGTTGAAATTCATGTGCACGCTCTGCACGCGCATGCGCAGCTTCACTTCACCCGGCGCGGCGTGCAGCAGTTCCATGCCCAGTGCCTGGCCGAACCGGTCGGCATTGAGGCAGTGCGTCACCAGCGTGCGCGCCTGTTGCGTGCCGCCGGGAGCGTGGCGCAGGCCGCGCTGCGGCCGCTGTTCGAGCCAATCGACCAAGGCGTCCATGCCTTCGCCCGAGGGCGCCGAGACTTTTTTCACCGCCGGTGTCCATCCGGCTTTGCGACGCAGGCCGATCATGGTCAGCAGATCGGACTCGGTGCGGCGCGCATCGGGCAGGTCGGCCTTGGTGACGACGAAGATGTCGGCGATTTCGAGCACACCGGCCTTGATGGCCTGCACGTCGTCGCCCAGTCCCGGTGGGCAGGCGACGACGCGCGTGTCGGCGTAACGCGTGATTTCCACCTCGGACTGGCCCGCGCCAACTGTCTCGACGATCACCACGTCGAAGCCCGCGGCATCGAAGACGTCGATGATGTCTCCGACCGAGGCAGCCAGGCCGCCCAAGTGCCCGCGCGAAGCGAGCGACCGGATGAATACGCCCTCGTCGCATTGACGCTTGCCCATTCGGACGCGATCGCCCAACACAGCGCCACCGCTGAAAGGGCTGGACGGATCGACCGCCGCCACGGCTACGGTACGGCCGCGCTGGCGCAAGCCAACGATGAGCGCGGATACCAGTGTGGACTTGCCCGCGCCCGGCGGCCCGGTGACGCCGATGACGTGCGCGTGGCCCACACCAGCGGCCACGGCTTTGCGCACGTCATGCGCTCGCTCGTCGTTGTTTTCCAAGCTGCTGATGGCTTGCGCGATGGTGCGGCGGTCACCGTTCGCGATACGTTCGATGAAGGTCTCTGCCAAGGTATTCACACCATCGTCAAGGGTTGACCGAAGCCGAGCTCCTTGCGCAGGGTGCCGCAGATCTCGCCATGGGTGACGCCAGCCTCGGCGGCCAGCACCACGTGCTCGAAAACGTTTTGCGTGCGGTCATTAGCCGAGCGTGCGAGTGCGGCGATTGCTTTATCGACTTCGGCGTTCGAGCGGTTTTTCTTGTACGTGGCGAGGCGCGCAACGTGAGCTTGCATACGCGCCGGATCAGGGTATTCGAGCGAGGCGTAGGCAGCGGGGTTTTCCTCGACTTGGTAGGCATTGACGCCCACGATGGTCTGCTCGCCCGTATCGACCTGTTGCTGAAAGGCTCGCGCGGAGTCGCCAATCATCTGCTGCACGATGCCCTTTTCGACTGCTTGGTACATGCCCCCGGCCTTGTCGATCATGTCGATGAGAGCATCGATGCGCTGCTCCATCTGATCGGTGAGCGATTCGATGTAGTACGAACCACCGAGCGGATCGATCACGTCGGTAAGGCGCGCTTCCTCGCGCAGGATGTTCTGCGTGGCCACGGCGATGCGCGCGGCCTCGGCCTTGGGCGTGGAAAGTACCTCGTCGTAGCTGTCTGTATGCAGCGATTGCAGGCCGCCAAAGATGCCCGCCATGGCCTGGACGGTGACGCGCGCGATGTTGTTGAGCGGTTGCTGGCGCGTGAGGTCCACGCCCGAAGTCTGGCCGTGAAACTTGAAGCGCCAGGAACGCGGATCCTTGGCGCCAAAGCGCTCGCGGCATAGGCGCGCCCAGATACGGCGGCCAGCGCGGAACTTGGCCACTTCCTCGAACAGGCAGATCGAGATGTCGAAGAAGAAGGTAAAGCGCGGCAGGAACTGGTCGGGGTCCATGCCCGCGGCCATGCAGTCCTCGGCGTACTGGATACCCGAGCACAGTGTGAAAGCCATCGCCTCGGCGGGCGTGGCGCCGGCCTGCTGCATGTGCTGGCCCACGATGGACAGCGGATTCCAGTTGGGCACCTGCTGGTTGCAGAAACGGATGTGGTCCACGACGACGCGCCGCGCGCCCTGCAGTGCGAGGCGAAAGAACATGTGGTTGGCCACGAAGTGCGAAATGCAGTCGCTCTGGTTCGAGGTGCCGGTGATGCGCGTCCAGGCAATGCCGCGGCGGCGCGCCACAGCGAGTTCGAAAGCCAGCAGTGTGAATGGCGTAGGGTCATTCATCGCTGTGGAGATGCTCTCGATGGGCACGCCGTCGAGCGCGGTTTGCATGTCGTCCACGCTGTTGACCACAGTGCCGCAGGTGCCCAGCAGCTCGAACGGCACTTCGTCGGCGTCGTAGCCGCGGAAAACCGAGTTGCAGGGGATCAGCGAAAGCGCCGAGGCGCCCAGGTTCAGGATTTCCTTGACGCGTGCGTTGTAGTCCTCGGGCACGCCCAGACCGATCAGTTGACGCTGCGACCAACTGCGCCCGCGGTACATGGTGGGATAAATACCGCGTGTGAAAGGATACTGACCTGGATAACCCAAGCTTTCGACGTAGGACTCGCCGCTCCGATCACTGGGCGTGTACAACGGCTTGACGGGAATGCCGGAGCGGTTGCGCATGGCGGAGTCCCCCGGCGCTGCCTTGGCGAATTCTTCGGCCCAGCGTTGCTCGCCCTCGGGCGTGGACGGTACTGCGTGCAGATGCTTGCCGATGGCATTCATGCTTGCACTCCTTGCAACCCACGGCGTTTCAGCGTCAACGTCCTGACGTGCTCAACCACATCATCGAGCGAAGATCCTGGATGGAATACCCGCGCCACGCCGCTCTCCAGCAGCATTCCCTCGTCCTTGTGCGGCACGATGCCACCGACGACGACCTGCACGTCGGCCATATCGGCTTCCTTGAGGGCAGCCATGAGTTTGGGTACGATCAGATGATCGGTAGCCAGCGAGGAGATGCCGATCACGTCGGCGTCTTCTTCCAGCGCGAGCTTCACCACCGTGGGAATTTCTTGCCATGGGGGCGTATAGATCACCTCCATGCCGGCGTCGCGCAGACAGGCCGCGATTACGCGGCTGCCACGGTCGTGGCCATCGAATCCGATCTTGGTCACGATCACCTTGGGTGGGCGTTTAACCATCCTGTCTCTCCTTGACTAGTCTCACGAATTTCCGCGCCAAGACGCCTGGGGTGTCGCGTCCTTGGGGAGTGAACCAAAAAGGCGCCCAGTTCAAAGAGCCCATGAGCATTAGCCGCAGCGAGCGGCGGTCGGTTCTAGGGGGCAACGGCAGGTCGGCGATGATCTTGCGGAAATGGCGCTCGTGGTTGGCGCGCAGTTCGCGCAGGCGATCAGCGATGTGGGGAATGTCGTCTGGCAGCACGCGAATGAGAACTTGCGCATAGTCGCTGTCACGCAGCACGGTTTCCAGGTGCGCGCGGCACAGAGCCTCGAGTCGCTGCCAAGGATCGGTCTCGCGCGCAATGGCGGCGGTGGTGGCGACCTCAAGCGCCTGCACGCCGGCTGCGTACACGGCCAGCAGCAACTCGTCCTTGGATGCGAAGTGGTAATAGACCGAGCCCGCAAGCATCTTGGCTTCCACTGCAATGTCACGCATCGTTGTGCCCGCGTAGCCGTGCAGGGCGAATTGACGTGCGGCAGCATCAAGCAGATCGGGCAGGCGATTGTCAGAGCGAGGGCCTCGTGAGGTCTTGGTGGCGACTGGCATACAAAAACAACTATTTGTTAGGTTTAAGTATCGCCGCAACTTCTGAGTGTGTCAATTGGCCGCAACCTAGGGTTTCCGCGAAGATGTGCCGTGCATCGACACGCATCCGCCATCAATACCGTCGGTCGTTCGCGTACGACCGCATCCGCCTTTGCGTTACTGGCAAAATCAGGCTTCAAAGCTTGACAATGAATCGCAAATTGCTATAAAATTAATAGCATTCGCCATGTCCGAACCCCAGCGTTTCCGCCGCGCCCCGCGGCCCGCCACGGATGCCGATGCGCCCGCCGCCGCCCAAGACCATGCCGTGCGCCTGAACAAGCGGCTGGCCGACTTGGGCCTGTGCTCGCGCCGCGAGGCCGACGAGTGGATCGAGCGCGGCTGGGTGCGCGTCAACGGCCAGGTGGGCGTGATGGGCCAGAAGGTCTCGCTGCAAGACCGCGTGAGCGTGGACCGCCAGGCCGGCGCGGCGCAAGCGCGGCGCGTCACCTTCCTGCTGCACAAACCGGTGGGCTACGTCAGCGGTCAGGCCGAGGACGGCCACCAGCCCGCCGTCACGCTGATCGGCCCGCGCAGCCACTGGCGCAGCGACGCATCCAGCGCGCGCTTTGCCCCCGCGCAACTGCGTGGGCTGGCGCCAGCGGGCCGGCTGGACATCGACTCCACCGGCCTGCTCGTGCTCACGCAAGATGGCCGCGTGGCGCGCCAGTTGATCGGCGAGGGCTCTGCCATCGACAAGGAATACCTGGTGCGCGTGACCTATGACGGCGTGGCCGCCGACGTGCAAGCCGCGCTGCCCCCCGCCGCGCTGGCACGGCTGCGCCACGGTCTGAGCCTGGACGGCCAGCCGCTCAAGCCCGCGCAAGTCGATTGGCAAAACCCCGAACAACTGCGCTTCGTGCTGCGCGAAGGCAAAAAGCGCCAAATCCGCCGCATGTGCGAGTTGGTGGGCCTGAAGGTCACGGGCTTGAAGCGCGTGCGCATTGGCCGCATCGCGCTGGGGCAGTTACCGGTAGGGCAATGGCGCTATCTGGGCGAGCACGAGTCGTTTTGAAGCCAGGGCTTGTTCACACTATTTTCATGGTGCCCGCAAGGCAGCGTCTGCCGCGCAAGCAAATCCTCGCCGGGTGTCCAACCCGGCTGCGGTTTGCGC
>WRJY01000209.1 GCA_009778355.1 Desulfovibrionaceae bacterium
GGCAGGTGTTCCAGCACGTCGGCCATGCTGATGACCCGGCACGGGCGCGGCAGGCGCAGCGCGGCGATGTCGCTCAGGTGCGCCTCGATGCCCGTGTTTTGCAGCGCCGTCACCGCCGCCGGGCGCAAATCGCAGCCCACGGCATCGAAGCCGTATTCGCGCGCGGCCATCAGCAGCGCTCCGTTGCCGAAACCCACGTCCAGCCATACGCCGTCAGTGGCGAAGGGCAGAACTTTTTCGATCATCCGCGCGGCGACAGGGCGCTGGCGCTCGAAATCCGCGCCGACGATCTGTCCCGGATTGACCATTCCGGTAAGCCGCGCAAACGCCGCATCGGTGAAATAGCCGTCCGTGAACACGTGACCGCAAGCTTGGCAGGCGCACCACCGGATGAGCGGTGACAGTTTTCCATCTCCCCCTTTGGCGGCATGAACGTACAGCGGGTGGCGCGAGCAGTCGCCTTTGCGCAGAGCGGAAAAATCGGCGCTTCCGCACAGAGGGCAGGCGTCGTAGGCGATGCGGTCTGAGGTGGTCATGAGGACGACGCTGCTGAAGAAAATGGGGGGCTCAATCACAACTTCGTCCAACCACGCCCTTCGTTGAACGCGGCGCCTTACATGCCTGAATAGTTCGGCCCGCCGCCGCCTTCGGGCGTGACCCAGACGATGTTCTGCGTCGGGTCCTTGATGTCGCAGGTTTTGCAGTGCAGGCAGTTCTGGGCGTTGATTTGCAGGCGCTGGGCATTGCCGCCTTGCGTTTCGTCGGGCACGAATTCATAGACTCCGGCGGGGCAGTAGCGGGCCTCCGGGCCTGCGAATTTGGGCAGGTTGATGCGCGTGGGGACGGTGGGGTCTTTCAGCGTCAGGTGCGGGGGCTGGTTTTCTTCGTGGTTGGTGTTGCTGATGAACACGCTGGACAGGCGGTCGAAGGTCAGCTTGCCGTCGGGCTTGGGGTAGGCGATGGGCTTGCAGGCGTCGGCGCTCTGGAGCTGTACGTGGTCGGGCTGCTGGCGGTGCAGCGTCCAGGGCATGTGGCCGCGCAGGGCGTATTGCTCGAAGCCGTTCATCACCGTGCCGACGGTGAGGCCGCGCTTGAACCAGTTCTTGAAGTTGCGGTCCTTGTTCAACTCCTCGGCCAGCCAACTGCCGGCGAACGCCTGCGGGTAGGCGGTCAGTTCGTCGTATTGGCGGCCAGCGGCCAGGGCTTCATACGCGGCCTCGGCGGCCAGCATACCGGTCTTGATGGCGGCGTGGCTGCCCTTGATGCGGCTGACGTTCAGGTGGCCGGCGTCGCAGCCGAGCAGCGCGCCGCCGGGGAACACGGTCTTGGGCAGCGCCAGCACGCCGCCGGCGGTGATGGCGCGCGCGCCGTAGGACAGGCGCTTGGCGTTGACGTTGCCCTGGCTGTCGGTGAAGTACCACCGCACGCGCGGGTGCATCTTCCAGCGCTGGAATTCCTCGAACGGGCTGAGGTGCGGGTTGCGGTAGTTCAGGCCGACGACGTAGCCGCAACTGACCTTGTTGTCCTCGGCGTGGTAGAGGAAGGCTCCGCCGTAGGTGAACTCGTCCATCGGCCAGCCGGCGGTGTGCATCACGAAGCCGGGCGTGTGGCGGCTGGGGTCGATCTCCCACAGCTCCTTGATGCCGATGCCGTAGCTTTGCGGGTCGCTGTGCTCGTCGAGCTTGAAGCGTTCGATCAACTGGCGTCCCAGGTGGCCGCGCGAGCCTTCGGAAAACAGCGTGTACTTGCCGTGCAGTTCCATGCCGAGTTGAAAGTTCTCGGTCGGCTGGCCGTCCTTGCCGATGCCCACATTGCCGGTGGCCACGCCCTTGACCGAGCCGTCTTCGTTGTAGAGCACTTCGGCGGCGGCAAAACCGGGGAAGATTTCGACCCCCAGACTTTCGGCCTGCTGGGCCAGCCAACGCACCACGTTGCCCAGGCCGACGATGTAGTTGCCGTGGTTGTTGGAAAAGGGCGGCAGCAGCAGGTTGGGGATACGCGTGCCGCCGGTTTCGCTCAGAAAGACGTAGGCGTCGTCGGTCACGGGCTGGTGCAGCGGCGCGCCTTTTTCCTTCCAGTCGGGCATCAGCTCGGTCAGGGCGCGCGGATCCATGATGGCGCCCGACAAGGTGTGCGCGCCGGGTTCGGAGCCTTTTTCGAGCACCACGACGGAAACGTCGCGCCCTTTTTCAGCCGCGCATTGCTTCAGGCGGATGGCCGCCGACAGCCCCGCCGGCCCCGCGCCGACAATGACCACGTCGTACTCCATTGCTTCGCGCGGGCCGTACTGCTGGATGATTTCCTCGGGGGTCATGAAACGTGGCTCCTCGTGTTTGGGAAATAATGCTTGGCATCGCCCGCGCGGCGTCACGCCGCCGGGTTGCGATTCGATGCGTGTGCCCGATTTTATGCACGGATTGCGCGTCGTTCCAGCCGGTTTCGCCGGATCGTCATCATCACCCGAGGAAAACCATGACCTACAGCATCGATCTTTCTGGCCGCGTGGCCTTCGTCACCGGCGCCTCCAGCGGCTTGGGCGCGCAGTTCGCGCGCACGTTGGCCAAGGCCGGCGCCGGCGTGGTGCTGGCCAGCCGCCGGCTCGACAAGCTCAAGGACCTGCGCGCGCACATCGAGGGCGAGGGCGGCGACGCCCGCGTGGTGGAGTGCGACGTGACCAGCGTGCAGTCCATCCGCGCCGCCGTCGCGCGCGCCGAAACCGAGATGGGCTCGATCGACATCCTGGTCAACAACTCCGGCGTGTCCACCACCCAGCGCATTCAGGACGTGGCGGAGCAGGACTACGACTTCATCTTCGACACCAATGTGCGCGGCGCCTTTTTCGTGGCGCAGGAAGTGGGCAAGCGCATGATCGCGCGCGCCAGGGGCGCGGCGCCGGGCAGCTTTACCGGCGGGCGCATCATCAACATCGCCAGCATGGCCGGCCTGCGGGTGCTGCCGCAAATCGGCGTCTATGCCATGAGCAAGGCCGCCGTGGTGCAGATGACCAAGGCCATGGCGCTGGAGTGGGGGCGCTTTGGCATCAATGTCAACGCCATCTGCCCTGGCTACATCGACACCGAAATCAACCATCACCACTGGCAGACCGAACAGGGCCAAAAGCTGGTGGGCATGATGCCGCGCAAGCGCGTGGGCCACCCCAAGGACCTGGAGCCGGTGCTGCTGATGCTGGCCTGCGACCAGAGCCATTTCGTCAACGGCGCGGTCATCGCCGCCGACGACGGATTTGCGCTTTGAGGCGCACCATGAAAACAGCATGAACAAAGAGGTACCGACCCATGCGAATCGACATTCCCGACGACAAGAAACTGGTCCATGAGATGGTCATCCCCGTGCGCTGGAGCGACATGGACGCGATGGGCCACGTCAACAACGCCAACTACTTCCGCTACATGGAGGCGGCCCGCATCGAATGGCTGAGCAGCATCGACTGCCGGCCCAACGCGCGGGGCGAGGGCGTGGTCATCGTCAACGCCTTCTGCAACTTTCATCGCCAGTTCGAGTACCCGGCGAACGTCCTCATCAAGACCTATGTCGGGGCGCTGGGCCGCACCTCGTTCGAGACCTGGGTGACGATGGAAAAGGCGGGCCAGCCCGGCGAACTGTACGCCAGCGGCGGCGCCACCACGGTGTGGGTGGACGCGCAGGCGCAGAAGTCAGTGCCGCTGCCCGGGCGGCTGCGCCAGATTCTGAGCGAATGAGATAGGGTTCAAATTTTCCAAAACAACTGAAGCGAAAGGAGCATTCATCATGAAACTTGTCAGCAACAGCTTTGCCGATGGGCAAAAGATCCCGGCGGAATTTGCCTTCGGGGTGCCCGACGCGGGCCAGCACGTCGCCCTGGGCCAAAACCGCAACCCCCATCTGGTCTGGAGCGAGGCGCCCGCGGGCGCGCGCTCGTTTGCCCTCGTGTGCGTCGATCACGACGTGCCCAGCAAAGGCGACGACGCCAACCGCGAAGGGCGCATCATTGCCGCCAGCCTGCCGCGCATCGATTTCTTCCACTGGGTGCTGATCGACTTGCCGGCGCACATCACCTCGATCGACGCCGGCACCCTTTCTGACCGCATCGTCCCGCGCGGCAAGCACGGCCCCGCCGCCGCGCACGGCGCGCGCCAAGGCGTCAACGGCTACACCCAATGGTTCGCTAGCGATGAAGCCATGCGCGGCGACTACTTCGGCTACGACGGCCCCTGCCCGCCGTGGAACGACGCCCTGCCGCACCGCTACGTGTTCACCGTGTACGCGCTGGACGTCGAACGCCTGCCGCTCGAAGGTCGCTTTGATGGCCCGCAAGCCCTCGAAGCCATGAAGGGCCGCGTCCTCGCGCAAGCCAGCCTGACCGGGCGCTACTCACTCAACCCGGGCGTGGCGGTTTGAAGCCGGGCAAATTACGGCAGGATGGGTAGAACCAAAGGCGAAACCAATCGCTTTCGACTGCTCGGAACAGGCATCGGCTGCTTGAAAATAGAATTGTTCAGGATGGACTATCCATCCTGCCGCGCTTGTTCGCAAAAACGGCGGCGCACAAGGCGAGCAGCGTTTTGTGTTGCCTGACGTGAACAACGCCGTCATTGAAAAAGCCCGCGCAATGCGGGCTTGAGTCAGGTTTTGTTTTGACTGGAAAAACATTAATCCTTAGCACTATAATTGTAATAGCCTTTTGAATTATCAGGCGTGAACGCCAAAAGGTGGATTGCGTAATTGTAAGCGGTTGATGTATCTTGAAGGAGGACGCCTTTGAGTGTCGTTCCATCACCCAACTGGCAGTTGCCGCTGAATGTGAGGTTCAGGTCGAATACGCCCACGGTGCCGTGTGCGGTCACGTGGGGCGCTATGGTTCCGCTGGCTGAGCAGCCATTGATATTCGGCGCTATGCTCACGGTCGAGCCGGAAATTGTTACTACCGACATATCTGCTGTCGTCACGAAATAATAATCCGGGCCTATTTCTTTATCGGCGATAAAATTTAAGGCAGAGTGATCGATATATTTGCCGGAAGACAGTGAGGTCAGCGAAGCAGGCTGGTCATAGCTGTTGATATAATTCGCGGTGAAAGTTGATATGTCTGTGGAATGATCAGGGTCGGTATTGGTCATCGTGATATCCAGCGTATTTTTGGCAGATACCGTGCCGGAAAGCGCATATTGACTGGCTGTTGAATAAATGAAGTTATAGAACTTCCCCAATCCCGAAATGTTGTTGCCGTTGGTCGTGTAGGTGCCGTGGAAAGGATAACTGGCCCAGTACGGACCTTTGGTCGCACAATTGCCCGCGTTCAAAAAATTCCAGGTAGTGCCATCGTCAAGCATAAGAAATAATGACCTGGTATAGGTGCCATTCGTGCCGCACCACAGCCCCTCGGCTGCATTGCGCGCGGATGATGGCGTGGTGGGTGTCGTTGGAGTAGTTGGAGTAGTTGGAGTAGTTGGAGTAGTTGGAGTGGTTGGAGTGGTTGGAGTGGTTGGAGTGGTTGGAGTAACAGGTGTAGTTGGCGTCGTTGGTGTGGTGGGCGTTGTCGCCGAAGTGCTGTCGTCGCTGCCACCACCGCAGCCAGTCAAACCCAAGCCAAAGGCGCAGACCAGCGCGGTCAATGCGGCCGACTGGCAAGCGAATCTGGTTATATTCGGGGAAGGGGAGGGGTCGATATTGGATAGCATGTAAAACACCTTATTGAGTTTGGCGAAAGTTGCGCAGGGGAATCCTGCGGGGGCAGTATATCGTAATCGTCTGCCCGCCCCACCTTGAATCAGTACAGTGGGTTGAAGTGAGCTTGCGAACCCCAACAGCATTACCATTCCCGACATGGAAATCGAGGCCGGAACCCCAACGTCTCGGAGTCTGGAGCCATTGTCGTGTTGGGGTTCGCTGCGCTCGCTCCAACCTATGCCATGAAATTCGTGGCTGGCTTGGGCCCCGGAGACAACAACCCGCAAGGCAGCGTTACCCTGCGCGACATCAACCTCAGCGACAACCCGGCGCAAGGCCCCTTCGCCGTTGCCGATGCCTTCTTTGGCGGCCAAGGCACGGTAATCATCGTCAACCACGCCCCCGTGGCGCGCAACGTGAGCGTCGCCATCACCGAAGGCGCCAGCCTGCGCTTTGACCCGTTGCAAGGCGCCAGCGCTCCCGATTTGGCGCGCCGTTGGCGTCGGCGTGGCGCGATTTTGGCGCGGTTTGCTGGCCCTGCGTGGCCTTCCTCACAACCCGCCCATCAGCCGCTGCACCAGGTCGGCGGTGGTGCTGGCCTGGTACTTGCGCATCAGGCGGGCGCGGTAGATTTCGACGGTGCGGTGGCTGATGTTCAGTTCGCGGGCAATGCCCTTGCTGGTCAGTCCGCGCATGAGCTGGGCGGCTACCTCGCGCTCGCGGGCGGTGAGCGCGGCGGTAACCGGGCGCTGCGCGCTCAAATCCTCGAAGATCCAGATGCCCGCCGCATGGGGCCGGCTGCGGTCGATGGCGCTGCCGCGCACCTTGGCGGGACTGAACCCGCCATGAGAAGGACAGTCCGGGTGTTGGCCTGTTGGCCACGCCTGGCTGTGTTCAGGTTACAATCCAAAGGTTTTGCATTTCGCAAGACGCACGTGGCGGGCAGTTCCGGCGCGCCACGCAAGTCAAACCATTTGGAACGAGGACCGATACGCCAATGATCTCCAAGGAGAACAAGGCCACCGTTGTCAAGGACAACGCGCGCGCCGCCAATGACACGGGCAGCCCGGAGGTGCAGGTCGCCATTCTGACCGCCCGCATCAACGAACTGACCCCGCACTTCAAGCAACATGCCAAGGATCACCACGGTCGCCGTGGCCTGCTGCGCATGGTCAGCCGCCGCCGCAAGCTCTTGGACTACCTCAAGTCCAGGGACGCCGACCGCTACGTGGCCCTCATCAACAAGCTGGGCCTGCGCAAGTAAGCATATGTCTTGCAAGAACGCCTGATGCTCCACGAAGGGCTCAGGCGTTTTTGTCTTTTGTTCAACCGAGCCAGGGATATTTCAGAGCGAAGCTGTGTCATTCCATCAGCGGCCCGCCGCGCCGGCGGCTCATGGAATGGCATCGTGATTCTGCCGTAGCCCAAAGCTCCATCGCTTGCCAGTCAAGCATTTTTAGCTACATAAACAGGAGCAATCATGAGTCTCTTCAACAAAGTCACCAAGCGTTTTCAGTGGGGCGACAAGACGGTCGTCATGGAAACGGGCGAAATCGCCCGCCAGGC
>WRJY01000210.1 GCA_009778355.1 Desulfovibrionaceae bacterium
GGTTTCACGGCATGGTGGCGCTGGCGTACTACGGCCTGTCTCCGGCGGATGTGCTGGCCGAACTGGCCCGGCGCGAGGGGCTTTCGGGCATCGATGAAAAGGCGCTGCGCAAGGCGCGCGAGCGCGAAGCCGGGGAACAAGCCCCGCGCAAGGAAGCACGCCCATGAGCGACAAAAACGACGTGATCGACGTGGAACCCGTGCAGCCCCGCGCCGCCGGGGGCAGCGATGCCGGCGACGCGCTCAGTACCTGGGGCTGGGTCAGCTACGTGCTGCACCTGATCGTCGCCGTCGCCGCCGTGGTGCCGACCGCGCAGGCAAGTATTGCGCTGCTCATCATCGCGCTGGTGATGGACCTGGTGAACAAGGGCGATGCCGCCGGTACTTGGCAGGAGAGTCATTTTCAGTGGCGCATCCACACGGTGTTGTGGGCCGGGGTGCTGTACGTGGTGACGTTTCCGCTGTTCTTGCTGTTTTACTGGCCGGGATGGCTGGCCTGGACCGTGATTTCCATCTGGTTCCTGTACCGCATCATCAAGGGCATGGTGCGCATGAATGCTGGCCGGGCCGTGGAGAGCTGATGGCGCAAGACGGCAACGAACACGCAGCGGCGGGCAAGACAATCAACCTCGCCCTGCAAGGCGGCGGTTCGCACGGGGCCTTTACCGCTGGCGTGCTGGACGCGCTGTTGGAAGATGGCCGCCTGCGCTTCGAGGGCGTCAGCGGCACCAGCGCGGGGGCCATGAACGCCGTCGTGCTGGCGCACGCACTGGCGCGCGCGCACGAGGATGGGCAGGATCACGCCCAGGCGCGCGAAGCCGCGCGCGCCGCGCTCAGGCGCTTCTGGGACAGCGTGGGCCTGATGGGCAACTTCATGGCCGGCGTGCCGCTGCCGGCGGCCATGCTGACCGCGTTCACGCAATGGCTGTCGCCGGCGCAGACCAACCCGCTGGGGCTGAACCCGCTGCGCCGGCTGCTGCTGAGCGAAATCGACTTCGACCGGCTGGACCGCCAGCGCCAGCTCAAGGTCTTCGTGACCGCCACCAACGTGCGCACTGGCCGCGGCGAGGTGTTCAGCGGCGCGCGGCTGTCGGTCGATGCGGTGATGGCGTCGGCCTGCCTGCCGACGGTGTTTCAGGCGGTGAAGATCGGCGACGACCATTACTGGGACGGCGGCTATTCGGGCAACCCCGCGATCTACCCGCTGACCTACCACACCACCAGCGCCGACGTGCTGCTGGTGCAGATCAACCCGATCGAGGCGCCCTACACCCCCGGCGCGGGCGCGGTGGAGATCATGGAGCGTGTCAACGAGATCACCTTCAACGCCTCGCTGCTGGCCGAGTTGCGCGCCATCGAATTCGTCAGCCGCCTGCTGGCCGAGGGCCGGCTGGACCCGGCGCACTACAAGAACGTGCTGCTGCACCGGGTGGACGGCGGCGCGGCGCTGGCCGAATTCGGCGCCGCCAGCAAGTCGCGCACCGACAGCGCCTTCGTCTCCCGCCTGTACGATCTGGGGCGCGCGGCTGGCCAGAACTGGTTGCAGGCCCACTTCAACGATGTCGGCGTATGCTCCAGCATGGAAAAAATGACGCACCACGCCAAGACCACGCCATGACCGCATCCGCACACGAGACCAACTGCATTTTCTGCAAGATCGCCGCCGGCCAGATTCCGTCGAAAAAGGTGTACGAAGACGACGAACTCTTCGCTTTCCACGACATCAACCCCTGGGCGCCGGTGCATTTTTTAATCATCCCCAAGGCGCACATACCGTCGATGGCGCAAATCGGGCCCGAGCACCAGGCGCTGCTGGGCCGGATCATGACCCTGGCGCCCAGGCTGGCGCTGGAGCAGGGCTGCCAGCCCTATCCGCAAGGGGGCTTTCGCGTCGTCGTCAACACCGGCGCCGATGGCGGGCAGGAAGTGCATCACCTGCACGTGCACGTCATGGGCGGCCCGCGCCCCTGGGCTGGCCCGAAGCCCTGGACGCGCGGCTGACGCAAACCCGGCGCGCAAAAACCGCGCAGACGCCGCGCCGTCTAGAATCGGCTGAATGCGCTGGACGTTTTTAACTGGCGCAAGGAGCAGCATCATGGGTTTCGGTTCCCCTATACATTGGCTGATTATTCTGCTGGTCGTGGTATTGATTTTTGGTACCAAAAAGCTGAAGAACATCGGCTCTGACTTGGGCAGCGCCGTCAAGGGTTTCAAGGACGGCATGAAGGATGGCGCGTCTGATGCCGACGCCGACAAGCCGCCAGTGGCCGGGCAGGTCGCCAACAACGCCGCCGCCAGCAAGGACACCATCGACGTGCAGGCGACGGAAAAAAGCTGAGACATTTTTTGCACTGCCAGCCTTCATCCCTGGCCCCCATCCCAACCTTCCCCCAAAGGGGGAAGGAGCAGGTTTTCCCCAGAGGGGGAAGGGGCCACATTTTCTTCCCCGCCTGGGGGAGAAAACACCAATTCCTCCCCCTTTGGGGGAGGGTAGGGTGGGGGCCAGCGGCGGTGGATTCACTCGAAACCGTGCCAGTCTGACCGCCCGATTCCTTCCATGCTCGACCTCGGCATTTCCAAAATGGCGCTGATCGGCGCCGTGGCGCTGATCGTCATCGGCCCCGAAAAGCTGCCGCGCGTGGCGCGCACCATTGGCACGCTGCTGGGCAAGGCGCAGCGTTACGTGGCCGACGTCAAGGCCGAGGTCAACCGGGCCATGGACCTGGACGAGCTCAAGAAGATGAAGGAAACGGTGGAAGACGCTGGCCGCGAAGTCGAGCGCAGCCTCCACGCCGCCAAGGCCAGCTTCGAAAAAGACATGAACGCCGCCGCCGCCGCGCTGCAAGGCACGGATGGCGCGAGCGCCGATGCCGCCGCCCCGGCCTGGGAGCCGCTGCCGCCCGTATACCGGCGGCCCGGCAAGAACTGGCGCTTGAAGCGCGGCGCCACGCCGCAGTGGTACAAGGCCCGCCAGGGCGTGCGCCGCCAGGTGCAGTCCGGCGCGGCGCGGGTGGCGCGCTTTCGTCCGAAAAAATGACCGACCCCAAGCAAGACCCCGAAGACGAACTGGCTGGCACCGAGCAACCCTTCGTCGAGCATCTGCTGGAACTGCGCAACCGGCTGATGAAGGCGGGACTGGCGGTGATTGTTGTCGGCATCGCGTTGGCCGTGTATCCGGGGCCGAGTCAGCTCTACGATTGGCTGGCCGCGCCACTGATGGCGCACATGCCCAAGGACGCGAAGATGGTCGCCATCGGGGTCGTCTCACCATTCATGGTGCCGATGCAAATTTTGCTGATGACGGCGTTCATGATCGCGCTGCCAATTGTGCTTTACCAGGCGTGGGCCTTCGTCGCGCCGGGGCTGTACGCACATGAAAAACGCATGGTGCTGCCGCTGGTGGTTTCCAGCACCGTTTTGTTTTTCACCGGGGTGGCGATGTGTTATTTCGTGGTGTTCGGCAAGGTATTTGCTTTCATCCAGCAGTTCGCGCCGCAGTCGATCACGCCCATGCCGGACGCTGAAGCATATCTGAGCTTCGTGCTGACCATGTTCCTGATCTTTGGGCTGGCGTTCGAGGTGCCGGTTGCGGTGGTGGTGCTGGCGCGCATCGGCGTGGTGAGCATCGAGCAGCTCAAGAGCTTTCGTGGCTATTTCATGGTGGCGTCCACCGTCATTGCCGCCTTCGTCACGCCATCGGACCTGGTTTCCATGCTGGCCCTGATGTTCCCGATGTGGCTGCTGTACGAGGTCGGCATCCATGCCGCCGCGCTGTTCATCCAGCGCACCAAGGCGCCTGAGGACGAGACGGAGACGGCCAGTTCCTGAACGCGCCGCTGGCGGCCATCGATGGCCGCGGCGATCAGGATGCGAATCGACTCAAGGGCAACGCTGGATGCGATCCATTTCGCATTCCGGCGGTTTCATCGCATCTGCATCCGGGGCCGTGGCCGCTGCGCCGGGGTGACGGGTACGTGCTTTTGCTCGCTGCGGCGCTCCAGCGCGAAGGGCACGGCCTGGCCGGGCTGCAGGGCGGCGATGCGGGCCAGCAGTTCGGATACCGTGTGCACCGGCTGCCCGTTCACCTCGGTGATGACGTCGCCTGGCCGGATGCCCGCGCTGGCCGCCGGGCCGCCGTTGAGCACGCCGGTGATGATGACGCCTTGCCGGGTCTTGATGCCGAAGGTCTGCGCCAGTTCGGGCGTCAACTCGCCCGGCTCGACGCCGATCCAGCCGCGCACCACCTGGCCGTTTTTGACGATGCCCTCCATCACCTGCCGGGCGGTGGCGACCGGGATGGCAAAGCCAATGCCCATGCTGCCGCCCGAGCGCGAGTAGATGGCGGTGTTGATGCCCATCAGGTTGCCGCCGGTGTCGATCAGCGCGCCGCCTGAGTTGCCGGGGTTGATGGCGGCGTCGGTCTGGATGAAATTCTCGAAGGTATTGATGCCGAGCTGGTTGCGCCCCAGCGCGCTGACGATGCCGCTGGTCACCGTCTGGCCGACGCCGAACGGGTTGCCGATGGCCAGCACCTGGTCGCCCACTTGCAGCGCGTCGGAGTCGCCCAGCGTCATCACCGGCAACTCGCCCAGGTCGATCTTCAGCACCGCCAAGTCGGATTCGGGGTCGGTGCCGATCACCTTGGCGCCGGCGTGGCGCGCGTCGGCCAGCACGACGTCGATCTCGTCGGCGCCCTCCACCACGTGGTTGTTGGTCAGCACGTAGCCTTCGGGGCTGACGATCACGCCCGAGCCCAGGCCGGTCTGCTGCTGCTCGCCGCGGTCGCCGAAGAAGAAGCGGAACCATGGGTCGTTGCTGGCCGCCGAGTGCGTGGTGGTGCTGGTGTTGATGCTGACCACCGCCGGCGCCGCCTTGCGCACCGCGCCGTTCAGGCTGCCGGGCGCCGTCGCGCCCGGCGCGGCGCTGGGCGCCTGGACGATGGAGAGGGCGCCGGCTGGCCGCGCGTGACCGTGGCCGGCCCAATCCGGCTTCAGCGTGAAGACGACGAACCACGCCGCCAGCAGCACGGTGACGGTTTGGGCAAACAGCAGCCAGAGGCGTTTCATGGGCGGGTCATGGCAAAAGGCAAGCGATGGGAAATTGTAGGAGGCGAAAGGGGCTTGCCGCGCATGACCGACAATGGCCCCATGTCCGAGTCAAGGTCACACACATCATCTGCAGCCGGCGCCGACCGTGCGGCGCTGGTGGCTGCTTTCGACGCCGAGATGCAGCCCGAACGCTTCAAGGACTACGGCCCCAACGGCCTGCAAGTGGAAGGCGCGGCGCGCGTGCGCAAGCTGGTCAGCGGCGTGACCGCCAGCCGGGCGCTGATCGACGCCGCCATCGAGGCCGGGGCCGACGCCATCTTCGTGCACCACGGCCTGTTCTGGCGCGGGCAGGACGCGCGCGTTACCGGCTGGATGAAGGAGCGCCTGAAGCGCCTGCTGACGCGCGACATCAACCTGCTGGCCTACCACCTGCCGCTGGACGCGCACCCCACGCTGGGCAACAACGCGCAACTCGGCCTGCGGCTGGGGCTGCTGGCCGATGGCCGCTTTGGCGAGCAGGAGCTGGGCTTCATCGGCGGGCGCGCTGGCGGCGGGGCCTTTGCCGATGCCGGCGCGCTGGCCCGGCATCTCGAACTGACGCTGCGCCGGGCGGTCACACACGTCGGCGCGCCGCCATCGGCGATCGAAAGAATCGCCTGGTGCAGCGGCGGCGCGCAGGACTGGTTCGAGGCCGCCATCGCCGCCGGCGCGCAAGCCTTCATCACCGGGGAAATTTCCGAGCCACAGACGCATCTGGCGCGCGAATGCGGCGTCGCCTTCTACGCCTGCGGCCATCACGCCACCGAACGCTACGGCGCCCCGGCGATGGCGGCGCGCGTGGCGGCGCAATTGGGCATCGAGCACCAGTTCATCGACATTGACAACCCCGCTTGAGATGGAGTTCATCCTGTCGCTTTCTTGCTCCTTCCCCCTCCGGGGGAAGGCAGGGATTGGGGCCGGCGCCCGCTGGTGGCGCGGCTGGCGCCCATCCCAACCTTTCCCCAAAGGGGGAAGGAGCCGGGCGCCATGAACCCCATCGCCGTCACCCTGGGCGACCCGGCGGGCATCGGGCCGGAGATCATTGCCAAGGCATTCCGCGACGCGCCCGAGGCCACGCGCGGCTGCTTCGTCGCCGGCGACGTGGCGGCGCTGCGGCGCGCTGCGGCCATCGTGTGCGGGGCCGGCGGCGTCGATCTGCCGGTGGCCGAAATCGCCGCGCCGCGCCAGGCGCATCAGGCGCCGCCGCGCTGCATTCCCGTGCTTCAGGTGGTTGCGCCGTTCGCGCCGCTGGCGCTGGGCCAGGTCAGCGCCCAGGCCGGGCGCGTGGCCGGCGACTGCGTGAGCTGGGCCGCGCGGGCGGCGCTGCGCGGCGAACTGGCGGCCATCGTCACCGCGCCGCTGCATAAGGAGGCGCTGGCGGCGGCGGGCGCGCCCTACGCGGGTTTCCCCGGCCACACTGAGCTGCTGCAAGCCGAGGCGGCGGCGCACCTGAACCGGCCCGTGGACGAGTTGCCGGTGCGGATGATGCTGGCCAACGACGAATTGCGCACCGTGCTCGTCAGCATCCACCTGCCGCTGCGTCAAGCCATCGAGCAGGTCACCGAAGGCAATGTGCTGCAAACGCTGCGCATCACGCACCGTTCGGTCGGCGCGGCGCTGCGAAGGCCGCCGCGCATCGCCGTCGCCGGGCTGAACCCGCACGCGGGCGAAGGCGGACTGTTCGGCAGCGAGGAACGGCAAGCCATTGCTCCGGCCATCGCCCGCGCCCGCGCCGAAGGCATCGACGCCCGCGGCCCTTTCGCGCCCGACACGGTATTCATGCGCGCCCGCGCCGCGCCGGCGGGCGCGGGCGAATTCGACGTGGTGCTCGCCATGTACCACGACCAGGGCCTGATTCCGGTGAAGTACCTCGGCGTCGAGCGCGGCGTCAACGTCACGCTGGGCCTGCCCCTGGTGCGCACCAGCCCCGACCACGGCACCGCGTTCGACCTCGCCGGCACGGGCCGCGCCGACGCCGGTAGCCTGCTGGCGGCAATCCGCATGGCGCGCCAACTCAGTCAGGCGTGATGAAGAGCGGTTTTGCTTTAGAGCCTGTTTACGATCTCAGCGGGCCCGCTGAGATCATAAACAGGCTCTTATGCCAACGGCCCTGATTCCAACTCGCGCTTCAATAAACAACCGTTCGCACTGAGCTTGTCCTGTCCTGAGCTTGTCCAAGGGTCGAAGTCCTGTGCCGGCCTTCGAGCAGTTCAGCCTGAACGGTGATGAAAATTTTTGACGCGAATTGAACCTAAAAACGGCAGTTGAACGCGCTCGCCAGTGCCGTGATCGGCGCGTCAGGCAAGGCGCGAGGACGCGGCGGGCTAATGCCCGCAA
>WRJY01000211.1 GCA_009778355.1 Desulfovibrionaceae bacterium
GGCGAAGGCGCGGGCTACGCGGGCGGCATCTTGTCGGCAGGCGTGGACGGCATTCGCGTGGGCGAGACGATGGCGCGGGCGGTGTTGGGGCAGCCACCCGGCTCAGAGTTTTCACAAGACATCCAGGAGATGCGGCACACTGGGGCCTTGCCATGATGTTCTTCGCTCCGCCTCGTGAGCATTTCTTCCGTCCGTTGACGCATGACAACCGCGAGTTGTGCGCTGCTGTGCTGCGCGCGCTGCATGAACGGGTATATGGCGCCAATGCCGACTATGCCGAAGTATCGACGCGCGAATTGGTGCTGGAAGTGATCCAGCATGCATTGGCCGATCCGATGCTGCGCGCCCTGGTTTTCGAGGCGGGGCAAACGGTCCGGGCGGAAGAAGAGCGCGCCTGTGCCAGCGACTTGCTGCGCAAACTCAAGGAGCACGGCTGGCTGGAAGACTACCGCGACCCCATCGACCTGCGGCCCACGCTCAAGCTCAGCCGCGCAGGCAAGGCTTTCAGTGAAACCTTCGCCAACCTGGACGATTCGCGCGCCAAGACCCGCCAGCGCAACATGCGCTCGGCGCGCAAGGCGCTGGCGGCCTTCATTGCCAGCCGCGATGCCGATGAATTGCTGGATGCACACGAGTTCGCCAGCCGCGTCGTGCAAGATCTGCAGGACGACATCGAGTACTTTCGTCACCTGATTCAGAGCCTGACGCGCGAGGCGTTGGAGCAAAAAGTGGCGTGGAATGAGTTCAATGATTTCATCGAGAAGCGCTTCGCGCGCGAGTACGCCGTGCGTCTAGTGGCAGACTCGGCCGAACGCCATCGCGGCCAGATCAATGAAGCATTGGAAGAAGTGCGCTCGATCGATGGCGAACAGCGCGTCCTGGCCGATGCTCACCTGCTGCAGCGCGCGCCCTGGCTGGAGCAGCAGGTGCAGGGCCGCAGCCCCATGCTCTGGCTGACCGACCGCATCGAAAGCATGGTGGAAGCCGCTTGCGGCTTGAAGCTGCCGATGTTGCGCTCGGAGATGAACAACTATGTGCGCCGCTTCACCAGCTTGCTGCGGCAAGCGCTTTCACTGGACTACGGAGCCCAATCGCCCTTGGGCCGCACCATGGCCTGGTTGAAGGAAAAGCCGGCGCCGGAGCGCGGGTTGCTGCTGGACGCACTGACACGGCGTTTGGCCACCAGCGAAATTCGCCTGCCCGGCGGCGTACTGCGCTGGACGGTGCGCGACCGCGAAGCCGCCGCAGCGGAGCAGGCATTGCTGTTGGTGGACGAAGCCAGTCGGCTCGATGCGCTGCTGCGCCGGGCCGAAGCCGAGGCGTTTGCCTTCAGCGACCATCAGGTATTGCACAGCCTGCTGCCTCATTTGTCCAGCGGGCCAATCACCCTGGCGGCGCTTCCGGTAAATACCGCTGAAGATGCTGTGCGTGTGTTGCATGCCGTGGGCGCGGCTCGATCAACCGAAGGGCGGCGCCTGATGCAAGCCCGCAAGATGGCAACGCAGTTGCGCACACCGTACTTTCAGGCCGATGACTACGAACTGTGCGCCGCGCCTTCAGATGACGCAGTGGATTGAAACCATGCCGCTCTCCCTCGCCCTGTTCCTGGAGCAACGACTGGAGGCAGAAGGCTCGGGGGCCGTCAAGCCCGCGCGCTTCGCCGAATTGGCAGGGCGTCTGCTGGCCAGCGGCGTGATGTGGCGCGAGTATTCGCGCCCAGAGGCCAGTTTGTATGACGACGCCGTCCAGTGCGAACAATTGTTGCGCGAATGGTTCGCCTGCATCGGCTTCGTGCTGGTGCACGACAGCGATGCGCGCCTGCTGCGCTTGTATCCCCCCGGTGAAGGCGGCGGCGAGGACGAGGAAGATGGCGTGCGGCGGCTGCGCGCCCGTCTGTCGCGCGACTTCGTGGCCGCCGTGGTCGCGCTGCGTTTTCTCTACACCGAGGCGCTTACCGGGCGCCGCCCGCTGGTGGACGAACGCCTGATCATCAGTCTGGAGGAGTTGTCGCAGACCGTGGTGTCGCTGCTGGCACACAAGCTACCCAATGCGGCCAGCGAGCGCCTGACCTTGCTGCGTGAGCTGCGCAAACACCGCGTACTGCATTTCATCGAAGGCGTTGATGCCGGGGACATGCAGATGGGTCTGGCCGTGCTGCGTCCGGTCATGAGCTTCGTCAGCGACGAGGCCATGGAAGATGCCTTGCGGCTGATGGGCAGCCCGTTGCCTTCCACGCCTGCGGCTGCGCCGGCGCCAGAGGATGGCGGCGCATGAAAATCGCCAAGCTGCTGACCTGGCACTGGGGTTCGCTGGAAGATCGCGAGTGGCCCTTTGCCGATACCGTGCTGCTGACGGGAGAATCCGGCTCGGGCAAATCCACGCTGCTGGACGCCATTCAGACCGTGTTGACCGCCGCGCACCAGCATGTGGTGCAGTTCAACATTGGACAGGACGAATCCACGCAGAGCCGCCGCGGCGGCAAGGAACCGCGCACGTTGGCTGCCTATGCCCTGGGTCAACAAGCCGATGGGGTGTTCCAGCGTCCTCGCTCCACCAGCTATGTCGGCATCGTGTTCGAAGCCTCTGAGCAGGCAGGCGAGCAAGTGGCGCCTTTCACGGCGCTTGTCGGCATGGAAGCTTTCGCGGATGGCCGACGCGCTGTCTTGCAAGGCGCTCCACAGTTCTTCATCGTGCGCCGCCCACTGTCGCTGGATCACCTGGCCCGTCGCGCCAGCGAGACGCCCGCCCCCTTGCCCCTCAAGGAGTTGTACGTGCAACTTCAGCACCGGCTGCAAGCTGGCGGCGACAAGTTGACCGCCGTGGTGCAGCGCTTGCCTGACAAGACAAGCTATTTGCAACACCTGTTCGGCGCGTTGATGGGCAAGACGGCAGTGGGCGAGCACGATGCCACGCGCGCGGCCAAGTCCATCGTCAAGGCCATGGCTTACAAAGAGTTGGGCAACGTCAACGACCTGGTGCGCGACGAAATTCTGGAGCCGCATGACTTCAGCCGGGACCTGGACAAGATGCGCGAGCTGATGCGCTCCATTGCCGGTCTCAAACTGGAGGCGGAGCGCTTGGCGCTGAATCTGGAGCGACTGGAAACTGCCGCTCACAGCGCAAATCAAGCGCTCGATGAAGCGCGACGCTTCGTCGTCGCCACCATCGCGCAGGCCTTGCGCGCCTATAGCGAAGCTCGGGACGCACTGGCGTCGACGCAGCGCCAGATTGCCGCACAGAACAAAAACACGCGCAGTTGCAGGAAAAGCTGGCTTCGCTCCAAGCGCAGGAAATCCAGTTGCGCGGTCAACTGCGCCAGGTGGAAAAACGCCTGGACGACAGTGATGTGGCGCGCGAGAAGCAGGCGCTGGAAAACCAGATGCGGCTGCACGCCGACCAGTTTCGCCTGCACTGGGGACGCGTGCAGGAAGCCGCGCGCGGCATCGGCGGCATGACGGCCCAGCTCGTGCAGTTGCTGGCGCTTGATTTGTCGGCGGTTCCAAAACTGGCCGCTGCGCTCGATGCTTTGCGTCCTGCCGCGCATCAAGTGCTCAAGCCTTGGCCGGCCATGGCCGAGGCTTACGCGCGCAATGCCGTGCTGGATGTGGCGCTGCCCGCTTTTGAACTGGAAATGTTCGATGCACAACTGGCTGTTTTGCGCCAGGGCATTCATGAGGGAGACGCCTCGGTACAAGGCGCGGTATTGCAGGCGCTGACCGACGTGGGGGTACGGCTGAACACGTTGCGCGACGACAGCGAGCAATGCGACGCCGAACTGCGTCGCCTGCAAGCTGGCCGCACCCAAGGCCCGAAGGACGCGCACGACGCGGTGGCGCTGATCGAACGGGAAATCCCGACCGCCCATCCTCATTTGCTGGCGCAGTTGGTGGAGCCGCGCGCCGGCACGAGCTGGCAGAACGCCATCGAAGGCTACATGGGCGGCGACCGTTTCGCCATCATCGTCGAAGCAGGCATGGAAGCGCGCTGCGCGCGGCTGGTCAAACGGCGCTACCCGGTGCGCTCGCCCAAGGTCGTGCAGGGCCGCAAGGCCATGGAAGACACCGAAGGACGCCAACTGGAAGCTCGCGCCATCCTGCACGAATTGGTGTGTCCCCATCCGGTGGCCAATGCTTTCCTGATGGCACAGTATGGCCGCGTGCGCAAGGTGGATAGCGAGGAAGACCTTGCCCGCACGCCCCAGGGCTTGATGGAGCAGGGGTTGGGCAGCCGCGGCTACGGCATGTTTGCTTGCCGCGCTCCCGACAATGAACTGGCTTTCGGCGAAGCGGCGCGTCAGCGGCGGCAGCAGTGGTGCGAGGAAGAACTGAAGCGGCTGACCGCCGAGACGCACGCCATGGGGGCGCTGCGCCAATCCTTGCAAGCCATCACCCGCATGTTCAACGGCCCAGTGTTCACGCCGCTGACGCCGCTGTTGCTGGCGGTGCTGGAGAGCCAGGCGCAACACGCCCATGCCGGGCAGGCGCTCAAGGCGCTGGACCTGTCGGCCATCGACGCCCTGCTGGCCGAACAGAACGATTTGACAAAACGCATTGCCAGCGTGAAAGAGCGGCACGACGAAGAAATGAAACAGGTCGGCGCCACCGACAAGGAACTGGCCGACCTGCGCCAGCGTGAGAAGGGATTGAACGAACGCCTGCCCGGTCTGGACGCCGATCGCGCCAATGCCGCGGTTTGGGCTTCGCGTTTCGCCAGCGCCGCGCCTGCCCTGGCCACCGAACCGCAACTGCTCAACGAGGCCCAGACGCTCGCTGCCAGCGCCGAAATCAGCCTGGACGCACTGCGTCACCGCGCGCAAGGCTTGCGCGACAACCTGCCGCGCACGTTGCGCGAGTTGGCTCAGGCCGTGGGCGCCTATCTGTCCGGCGCGCGCGACGACAGCGAGCGTTTCGCCTGGAGCGACCCGCCACGCAGCATCGATCGCCTGGAGGATCTGTTGCCGCTGGTCGAGCGCACCCGCGCCGCCATTGCCGAACAGGCGCAACGCCAGCGCGCCATTGGCTTGGCCGACAACGCGCGACTGTTGCTCGAGGCCGAAGCGCAATTCAACCATGTCTTTACCAGCAGTTTTTGCTTCAAGGTGCGCGACGACGTCAAGCAGGGGGCGCTGACGCTGCAACGGCTCAATCGCCACTTGCAGGACATCCGCTTTGGCAGCGACAGCTTCAAACTGGAGTGGGACTGGGTGCCGCGCCTGCAGAAGATTCAGGAATTCTTCGAGGCCGTGGAAGGCGCAATCGACGGACTCGAGCGCGATCGCGGCTCGATCTTCTCATCGCCGCGGCTTACCGACGAGCAACGCGCCACCGCCGAGACCATTCGCGGCCTGCTGCTGGCCAACGATCAAGGCGCCAGCGAGCGGGCGCTGCGCGAGCTGGCCGACTACCGCAACTACCGGCATTACGACATCGTGCGCACCAGCCCGGTGGGCGCCACCCGGCTGTCCACCTGGGGCACTGGCTCGGGCGGCGAACTGGAAACGCCGTTCTATGTAGTGCGCTCGGTCGTGCTGGCGCATGCGCTGGGGCACTTCGCCCGCGACCGGCGCGAGGCTCCAGCCTTGCGCCTGATGCTCAGCGACGAGGCCTTCTCCAAGATGGACGAGTCGCGTTCGCGCAGTGTGTTGCGTTTCCTGTCACAGACACAGGGTTTGCAACTCGTGGTGGCCATGCCCACATCCAAATCCGGAGCGGTCAAGCCCGAGTTCGACAAGGAGTTCACTTTCTCCAAGGTCACGGCCCGGCGCCCTGATGGGCACGGATTTCAGGAACTGTTCGTCAGCGAAGCGCAGGAAAAAACCTTGAACCGCCCGGCGCTGACCCGGTTGTGGAATGTGCATGCCGAGCAGGCCCGTGAAACCGCGCGCGCTCACTGGCAGATGGCGCGCGCGGAGCGCGCCGGCTCGCCGGACGGAAATCCGGCGTCAAGACCTGACGACTCGCCTGCCGATTGATCCATGAACGCGCCATCGCCGCATCCCTTCCTGTTGCGCTTGGCCCGGCTGTTGCTTGCCCGCGCCGAGCGCAGTACGGCTTGCGGGCCTGTTCGTCTGCCGCTGGACCGCAAGGCCGCGCCCGAACTGCACGACGCACCGGACGCCGACCAGTTGCAATTGTTGCGAATGCAACTGGACGACCTGTGCGACACCAACTGGGTTGTTCTGCGACTGGAGCCGTCGCGCGCATTCACGGGCCTTGCCGACCGCAAACCCAGGCTGGAGTTGCTCAATTTCGAGGCGCTTGCCGCTTGGGCCGGCTACACGCCCCAAGCCCAACGCTGGCAACAGAGATGGCGAGAGCACCTGGCCGCGCACTGGGCGGCGCACCCGCATGCGGCCCCAGCCGATTCAGACGCCGTGTTCGACTACCTGGCCCGCAACCCGCTGGCGCAAATGGAAGGTCTGCCGTTGGAAGACGCCACCCGCAGTCTCACCGCCTTGGCCACGCTGTGCCGCTCCAGCCGCCCGATGGCCTTGCGCGAAGCTTGCGCACAAATATTCCAGGGCCGCTCCAAGTTGCTGGACCACCGCGAAGAACTGCTGCGCCTGCTCGGCGCATCGCCGGGCCAGTTCACCGAGTCGCCGATTCAACTGCTGCTGGCGCCGCCCGAAGGAACCACGCCCGACCCGGATGGCTTCGCGGATGCGCTGTTCATTGAGAACCTGGCCACCTTCGAGCACATGGCCGATGTGCGCGCGCCTGCCTGGGCACGCAGCCTGCTGATTTACGCGGCGGGTTTTCGCGGCAGCGCCCGGCGCTTGCGATCACGCGCCGGCTGCCGCCTGTATCTGCGCGCGCCAGCGCCTGCCGCGCACCTGTCCGCCATCGAAGTCTGGCTCTTCGAGGAAGAAGGCGATGGGCAGCAGCGCCATCGGAAGCGCCGCCCCATGTACTTCTTTGGTGACCTTGACTATGCCGGCATGCAGATCCTCGCCAGCTTGCGCGAAGTGTTTCCCGCAGTCGCAGCCTGGCGCCCCGGTTACTCGGCCTTGGCCCGCCAGTTGACACGGGGCGGAGGCCATCCGCCGGCACTGGCAGCCAAGGAATTGCAAACTGATCCTGGCAACACAGGTTGCACCTACGCCGATGATGAACTGCTCGCCTTGCTGCGAAAGCATGGTCGATTCATCGACCAGGAAGCCTTCGATCCCGCGCAAACCTCTGAAGCTCCTAAGCCGGCAAAGCCGGAACCAAACAAGTAATTCAAATTTGCGCTAAGGATCATGTCCAAAATCCTCCAGCCGAGTCTTGCTGACCTCAGCAGAGACTAAAAATGAGCATCCGAGCAGTAGTGTCCGGTTAATTTGATGCCATCTGCCCGTAAAGCCAATGTTGACGCGGGTTGCAAGCGATTCATGGGTGTCCACGATTTGAATTTTGATCCGCCGCTTTGCGATGCTCCCGGGTTTGACCGACCCGAGG
>WRJY01000212.1 GCA_009778355.1 Desulfovibrionaceae bacterium
CCCACCGGCATGGGCGAACCCGCCTTCCCCGCGATGGCTCCGGCAATCGCCAACGCCATCTACGCCGCCACCGGCGAGCGCCTGCGGGCGATGCCGTTCAGCAGGATGGGGTATCGGGTTTGAATGGGTAAAACGCAGCGAAACCCGTTTCAGCTTTATTCCGTGAGCTCGCGTAGGATGGGTAGAGCGAAGCGAAACCCATCACCACCCCCATTACGCCCTACGCCGCAACCCCGAGCAATCCCAATGCGATGACCTCCTATCGACGCAACTTCATTCCTGGCGGAAGTTTCTTTTTCACGGTCAATCTGGCGGAGAGGAACCGTTCGCTTCTGACCGATCACATCGGATTGTTGCGCGAGGTGTTTCGCGGGGTGCGGCAACGGCACCCGTTCACTATGGACGCCATCGTCGTTTTGCCTGACCACCTGCACGCGGTTTGGACGATGCCGCAGGGTGATGCTGATTTTGCAACCCGTTGGCGTCAGATCAAATCCACGTTTTCTCGCCATCTCGCCCGTGGGGAACGGATTTCGCCAAGCCGTTCGGCCAGAGGCGAACGCGGTATCTGGCAGCGCCGTTATTGGGAGCATACCATCCGCGACGAAACCGATTTCGAGCGGCACGTCAATTATATTCACATCAATTCGCTCAAACACGGGTTGGTCGATCGTGTATGCGATTGGAGGCCATCATCGTTCCATCGCTATGTGGCGCTAGGTATTTATCCGCTTAATTGGGGATGCGCCATTTCACAAAATGGCCGCCAATTCGGTGAGAATGAAGATTGATTTGATGAGTTTCGCTGCGCTCTACCCATCCTACGTAAATTACGCCAGCCATGAAATTCCTGCAATTCTTCTATTACGTCACCGCCATCTGCTCTTTTTGCGCCGGCATCACGGCCATCATTATTTACGGCGGTGACGATGGGCAAGGGTCCTGGATATTTCTGCTTTGCATGGCCGTTGCCGCGATTTTTCTCGGGCTGGCGCAAAGACAAATAAAAGACACGTAATTTGAACATCACAAAAGCAGCCATGGAAAACATCGACCTCACCGTGCTGCGCGCGCTGCGTGATTGGCGCAGAGCTTGCCGGCGCGCGCTCATGGTCACGGTGGTGCGCACCTGGGGTTCATCGCCCCGGCCTGTGGGTTCCATCATGGGGCTTTGCGAGGGCGGCGCGGTGGCCGGGTCGGTTTCGGGCGGCTGCATCGAGGACGACCTGATTGCCCGCTACGCGCGTCAGGCAGACGCTGGCGACGCCCTACGCCCCGCGCCCGGCGGTGCGCCGCGGTTCGTCAAATACGGCGTCACCGCCGACGAGGCGCATCGCTTCGGGCTGCCCTGCGGCGGCACGCTGGAGCTGCTGCTGGAATTCGACCCCGGCGCCGCGCCACTGGCCGAGCTGGTGCGCGCGCTGGAGGGTGGCCGCCTGATGCGCCGCGCCGTCAACTTGGCCGATGGCGCGGTCACGCAAACGTCCGCCGATGCGCCCGCCGGGTTGACGGTTTCCGCCGCCGCACTGGTCAACACTTTCGGCCCGCAGTACCGCATGCTCATCATCGGCGCCGGGCAAATGAGCGAATACCTGGCGGGCATGGCGTTGTTTTGCGGTTTTGCCGTGACGGTGTGCGACCCGCGCGAGGAATATGGCGGCGCCTGGCCCGTGACCGGCGCGCGGCTGCTGCGCGACATGCCTGACGATGCGGTGACCGCCTTCGCGCCCGACCGCCGCGCTTGCGTGATCGCCCTCACGCACGACCCCAAGCTGGACGACCTGGCGCTGCTGCAAGCCTTGCAGACCGATGCGTTTTATATCGGCGCCATCGGCAGCCGCCGCAACAACGCCGCGCGCCGCCAGCGCCTGATGGAGCACTTCGGGCAGAGCGCCGAAAGCCTTCAGCGCCTGCGCGGACCAGCCGGCCTCCCCATCGGCAGCAAAACGCCGCCGGAGATCGCTGTCAGCATCATGGCCGAAGTGCTGGCCGCGAAGAACGGTATGGCCGCCGATCGACATGGCGCCGGAAACTGCTGAACAACATATGGCCGCCGTCATTCTGGCGGCGGGCGATGGCAGCCGATTCGGCTTCAGGCCCAAGGGCTTGCTCGAACGCGATGGGCAGCCGCTGCTGGCACGCCAGATCGGCCTGCTGGCCCGCGCCGGCCTGCGCCGCATCGTGGCCGTGCTGGGCCGCCATGCCGCCGCTTTTGAGCCGGTGTTGCGCCAGGCGCAAGCCAGCCTGCCCGCGCATGTTCAGCTTGACTGGGTGCGCAACCCCGCGCCGGAGGCTGGCACGGGCGCGTCGCTGCGCTGCGCGCTGGCGCGGATCGCCCCTGAAGTGACCGCCGTGATGACCCTGCTGGCCGACCAGCCGCTGCTGGAGGACGAAGACATCGGCGCGGTGCTGCGCGCCTGGCATTCGCGCGCGCCGGGCATCGAGCTGGTTGTGCCGACGCATCAGGGGCAGCCCGGCCACCCGCTGATCTTCGGCCAGGCGCCGTGGCGCTGGCTGGTAGAGCAGCCAGCGGGCGCCGGGATGCGCGACTGGCGGCGCGCCCATCTCGCTCAGGTGCAAGCGCTGCCGGTGACGCACCCGCGCTGCACGCTGGACATCGACACCGAGGCCGGCCTGGCGGCGCTGGCGGCAACCCACGGCATTCATCTGCGTTGGCCCGAAGAGTTGCCGCCGGACCGATAAAAGTTGGACCTGGAAAACAGCTTACTGAACGACGTAATGCCTGTTGCGCACGGCAATGACTGGCGGCACGCGCGTTGTTTCAAAAGCATCGTAGCCCTGCTTGAGTTCCTGCCAGAAATCGTGCCAGCGATCCGCTTTGTAAGATGCCAGCGCCTCGCCGGTCAGGCGGAAGGGGAACACATGCACATCGAACACCGGTTGCCCCGCGCGCAGCGCTGCATCGGCAAGGGCGTAAATTTCCTCGATACCGCCATCGCGCATGGCGTAACAGCCGATGGAGACGCAATTGCCGTGCACCATCAAAGCGCTGCCGGTGCGTTGCCAGGCGCGGTCGTAGGCGTTGGGGTAGCCCAGGTTGAACGACAGGTGGTAGCTGCTGTTCGGGTTCATCTGCGCCGCCGCCACCCGGTAAAAGCCCTCGGGCGCTTGCCAGTCGCCCGCCTTCAGCTTGGGGCCAAGCCCGCCCGAATACGCGCAGATGGGGTAGGTCTTGAACAACACGTAGCGCCGGTCCGCCGCTCTCACCCACACTTCCAGTTCCCTGGTTTGCTTGAATATCCTGATGAAAACGGGCGCGCCCAGCGTCAGCTTTTTTTCGGCCAGCGCCCGCTGCAATGGCGGCGTGACCCGCGCGATGGCGGCTTTTGAGCGGGCGCTTTCCGCCGGCGCAGCCGCACCCGCGTGGCGCGCCGGCAAGGCGATGAGCCATGCCGCCATGCAAATCAGCCCAAGCCGGTGGCGCATCACGATCGCGCCGCCCGCTTGTCCGCGCGGCCAGCCTTCCAGCCGCCGTAAAGGGCGATCAGGCCGGGTACCAGGATCAGCGCCCAGATGATCTTGCTCAGGTTGTCCTGTACCCATGGCAGGTTGCCGAACAGGTAGCCCGCCGTGACCAGCCCCAGTACCCAGATCAGCGCGCCGGTGACGTTGAACATAGTGAACCTGGCGCGCGTCATTTGCGCCACTCCGGCCACGAAGGGCACGAAGGTGCGTATGAATGGCATGAACCGCGCCAGGATCACCGTGACGCCGCCATAGCGCTCGTAGAACTGGTGGGCGCGGTCGAATGCCTTGCGGTTGAACAGGCGCGAGTTCTCCCACTGAAACACCTTGGGGCCGAAAAAGCGGCCCAGTTGAAAGTTGCACTGGTCGCCCGCAATGGCCGCCGCCAGCAGCACGGCGCAGGCCAGCGGATAGCTCATGTGCCCCGCGCCGGCCAGCGCCCCGGCCACGAACAGCAGCGAATCGCCGGGCAGAAACGGCATCACCACCGCGCCGGTTTCGATGAACACGATGGCCAACAGCAGCGCGTACACCCATACGCCGTGCTGTACCACGAAGTCGCCCAGATAGCGATCGACGTGCAGCGCGAAGTCGATCAGTTGCATCAGCCAGTCCATTGCGGGGATTATCGTTTCTAGAATCGGGCCTCATGACCGACCAGCGCCGCCCGATCCGCGAACTGCCCGACGAATTGATCAGCCAGATCGCCGCCGGCGAGGTGGTCGAGCGCCCGGCCTCGGTGGTGCGCGAGCTGCTGGACAACGCGCTGGACGCCGGCGCCACGCAAATCACGGTGCGCCTGGCCGCTGGCGGCGCGCGGCTGATCGCGGTGGAAGACGACGGCAGCGGCATCGGCGCCCTTGACCTGCCGCTGGCCTTCAAGCGCCACGCCACCAGCAAGATCGCCAGCCTGCAAGAGTTGGAGGCGGTGGGCACGATGGGCTTTCGCGGCGAGGCGCTGGCGGCCATCAATTCGGTGGCCGAGACCGCCATCCTGACACGCGCCGGCGGCCCAGGCCCGGCCCAGATGCTGGATGGCCGCACGGGCGAGATCCGGCCCGCCGCGCGCGGGCGCGGCACCACGGTGGAGGTCAAGGAGCTGTTCTTCAACGTGCCGGCGCGGCGCAAGTTCCTCAAGACCAGCGCCACCGAACTGGCGCACTGCATCGAGGCCGTGCGCCGCCACGCGCTGGCGCGGCCCGGCGTGGGCTTTGCCATCTGGCACGAGGGCAAGCTGATCGAGCAGTGGCGCGGCCACCCCGGCGACGCGCAGCGCGAGCAGCGCCTGGCCGACGTGCTGGGCGATGACTTTCTGGCCCAGTCGGTGGCGGTGGACTGGCGCGCCGGCGGCGTGCGCGTCAGCGGGCGCGCCGGCCTGCCCGACGCCGCCCGCGCCCGCGCCGACCAGCAGTTTGCCTACGTCAATGGCCGCTTCGTGCGCGACAAGGTCATCGCCCACGCCGCGCGCGCCGCTTACGAAGACGTGCTGCACGGCCAGCGCCAGCCGGCCTATGTGCTGTACGTCAACGTCGAGCCGGAGCGCGTGGATGTCAACGTGCACCCAACCAAGATCGAAGTGCGCTTCCGTGACAGCCGCGAAGCGCATCAGGCCGTGCGCCACGCCATCGAAACCGCGCTGGCCGCCCCGCGCGCGGCGCTGGCCGGGCAGGCGCTGCCGCATGACGAAACCAGCGCTGCGGCGCCCCACGCAACCACAGCGCCAACGCCTTTCAGACCCGCCGCGCAAATGCCGCTGACCACAGCGTCGTCAGCCGCCGACACGCACCGCGCCATGGAACAGTTGCGCACCCTGTGGCAGCCATCGCAACCCGCGCAACCCGCGCCGCCCGCGCAGCCCGCGCAGCCCGCAATTGCCAACGCGCCGGAGCCTGCCGCCGCGCCCGATTGGCCGCTGGGCCGCGCCATCGCGCAACTGCACGGCATCTACATCCTGGCCGAAAACCACGCCGGCCTGGTGCTGGTGGACATGCACGCCGCGCACGAGCGCATCGTGTACGAGCGGCTCAAGGCCCAGCTCGACGGCGCGCGCATCGCCAGCCAGCCGCTGCTGATCCCGGCCACCTTCGCCGCCACGCCCGCCGAAGTCGCCACCGCCGAAACCGCCGGCGACGCGCTGTGCCGGCTGGGGCTGGAAGTCACCCCCTTCTCCCCCAAAACCCTGGCCGTGCGCGCCGTACCCGCCGCCCTGGCCGGCGGCGACGCGGTGGAACTGGCCCGCGGCGTGCTGGCCGAACTGGCGCAGCACGAAGCCGCCACCGTGATCGAGCGCGCGCAGCATGAACTGCTGGCCGCCATGGCCTGCCACGGCGCCGTGCGCGCCAACCGCCGCCTGACGCCGGAAGAAATGAACGCCCTGCTGCGCCAGATGGAAGCCACCGAGCGCAGCGACCAGTGCAACCACGGCAGGCCAACCTGGCGGCAATTGACGCTGCGCGATCTGGACGCGCTCTTTTTGCGCGGGCGCTGACCGAAAATAAGCACATGTTCTTCCGCCCCGAACCCGCCCTGGAGCCCGGCAGCACGGACCGCACCGGCGTGCTGCTGTGCAACCTGGGCTCGCCCGGCGCGCCCACCGCCGCGGCCACGCGCCGCTACCTGGCCGAATTCCTGAGCGACCGGCGCGTGGTCGAGATGCCGCCCGCGCTCTGGCAGCCCATTTTGCACGGCGTGATCCTGCGCACCCGGCCCGCCCGCTCCGCCGCCAAATACAAAACCATCTGGCAGCCCGAAGGCGCGCCGCTGCTCGTGTGGAGCCATAAACAGGCCACGCTGCTGCGCGGCTATCTGGGCGAGCGCGGCCATCAGGTCAGCGTGCTGCCCGCCATGCGCTACGGCCAGCCGTCGATTGCCGCGCAACTCGACGAGTTGAAAACGCGCGGCTGCGCGCGCATCCTGATCGTGCCGCTGTACCCGCAGTACTGCGGCGCCACCACCGGCAGCGTCATCGACGCCGTGGCCGCCTGGGCGCAGCGCGCGCGCCACGTGCCCGAACTGCGCTTTGCGGGCCGCTTTCACGACGACCCCGGCTACATCCGGGCGCTGGCGCAACTGGCGCAGCGCCACTGGCAAAGCCACGGAAAGCCAGAGCGCCTGGTGCTCAGTTTTCACGGCATACCCGAACGCACCCGCAAGCTCGGCGACCCCTACCACGCCCAATGCCTGCAAACCGCGCACCTGCTGGCGGCGCAACTGGCGCTGAAAGAGGACGAGTGGGCCTTGAGCTTTCAGTCCCGCTTCGGCATGGCCAAATGGATCGGCCCGGCCACGCAGACCGTGCTGCGCGATTTTGGCCGCGCCGGCCTGCCGCGCGTGGACGTGATGTGCCCCGGCTTCGTCAGCGACTGCCTCGAAACGCTGGAAGAAATCGCCATCGAAGGCCGCGACGCCTACCTTGCCGCCGGCGGCAAGCAATTCCACTACTTGCCCTGCCTCAACGACCACCCGCTCTGGCTGACCGCGCTGACTGAAATCGTGGAGCGGCACCTGCAAGGCTGGCAAGGGCACGAGCAGCCCTGACGAAAGCGGTCATTGCATTCTTCGTAAAAAACGAAACCGATCAGGCAGCGTCCAGCGGCAGCGCAACTGCTGGCGGGTCATCAGCGGCAAGCCAGACCAGTGAACGAGAAACTGCCATAAAACCATGATTTGGTTCCGATTCTTGACATATCTTTACCCTGCAACGCGATTGCCGGGCGTAGGATACAAAAATTTTGGCAACAGCCGCACAAGGAGTCCATTGCATGGCCAGGATGATGAAAGCTGCCGTCTTTGTTGAACCGGGACGCATCGAGCTTGAAGACAAACCCATTCCCGACATCGGCCCGCAGGACGTGCTGATGCGCATCACCACCACCACCATTTGCGGCACCGACGTGCACATCCTCAAGGGCGAATACCCCGTCGCCAAGGGGCTGACGGTGGGGCACGAGCCGGTGGGCGTCATCGAGAAAATCGGCTCCGAAGT
>WRJY01000213.1 GCA_009778355.1 Desulfovibrionaceae bacterium
ACATGGTTACCACCAGTGTTGGGGGCTACGAGGCGCGGCTGCTCGAACTGGTGCGCGCGCCAGCGGCGCGCCAGGCGCTGCGCGCGCGGTTGGCGCGCGTCGATGAATCGGTTTTGTTCGACACGCCTGCATTTGTTGCCGGCCTCGAACAGGCCTGGCGCAAGATATGGCAAGACCACTTGGCCGAAACGGCGCAGGCCAGGGCCGGTTGACCGGGCCATTGGCGAGCAGCGCGCAACATCTGCAATACCTGTCAAACCTTCCTGACGGACGCCAGCTTTCTTCCAAAGGAGGAGGGCGCTTTCCTTGTTTATTCGACCCGCCCGAAAGCCCAACCGGTGGCCGCCTGCGCGCCTTGCGCCTCGTCGAGCAGCCTGAGCAGCGGCGCCAGTTCGCGGTAGCGCGCGGCGGTGTGGCGGATGTAGTCGATGAAGCGCGGCGCGTCGGCCAGGTATTTGGGCTTGCCGTCGCGCAGCGTCAGGCGGGCGAAGATGCCGGCCACCTTCAGGTGCCGTTGCAGGCCCATCCATTCCACCGCGCGCCAGAAGGCGGCAAAGTCGCCGTGCCAGTCCTCGAAGTCCAGCAGGCCCAGCTTGCGGGCGCGTTCCCAGTAGCGGATGGTGATGTCGAGCACGAACTCTTCGTCCCAGCTCAGGAAGGCGTCGCGCATCAGGCTGGCGATGTCGTAGGTGAGCGGGCCGTGCACCGCGTCCTGAAAGTCGAGCACGCCCAGCGCGCTGCCCGCGCCTTCGCCTGCCGGCGGCGCCATCAGGTTGCGCGGCATGTAGTCGCGGTGCACGTACACCAGGGGCGCGGCCAGGTTGCGCGCCACGATCAGGTCGAAGGTTTGCTCCAGCCGCTGGCGCATATCGCCTTGCACCGCCAGGCCACGGTGGCGCGCCAGGTACCAGTCGGGAAACAGCGCCAGTTCGCGCCGCAGCAGCGCCTGGTCATAGGGCGGCAGTTCGCCGGGCCGCGAGGCTTGCTGCCAGGTCAGCAGCGCGTCGATGGCTTGCAGGTAGAGCGGGCGGCTGGCCTCGGGGCGCTGGCGGTCGATGGCCTCCATCATGGTGCGCGCGCCCAGGTCGGTCAGCAGCATGAAGCCTTGCGGCTCGTCCCAGTCGAGAATGCGCGGCACGTTCAGGCCGGCATCGGCCATCAGGCGGGCCACATGCACGAAGGGCGCGCAGTTTTCTTGCGCGGGCGGCGCGTCCATGACGATGCGCGTGCCGCCGCCGTCAAAAACGTCGATGCGCAGGTAGCGGCGGAAGCTGGCGTCGGCCGAGGCGATGCGCAGACTGGCCGGATCGAGCCCGTGCGCCGGCGCCACGCGCGCCAGCCAGTGACCGAAAGCGGCCTGGCGCGCAGGGTCGGGCCAGTGCACGCCGGCCGGCAGGCAGGCGGGGGCGGTCGGGGAAAAGACAGCGTCGCTCATGGATAATTGATTCTATAGAGCGCGCTCTTGCCTTGCGGCCTCGCCGGTGCGGATGCGTTCAAGCCATTTTTTCGCAGTGCACGTCCGCCCGCCCATTTCCGCCGTATTTCGCGCGCGCCGCCATGTCCGGTGCGCCGCGGCGGTGCGTCCGGTGGCGATGGCGGTGTTGGCGCTGCTGGCCGGCATGGCAGCGGCGCAGACCGGCGAGCCGCTGCACGAGCCGCTGGAGTTGCGCGCCACGCCGATGCTGGCCGAGAAGTTGCCGCGCGAGGCCAAGCCGCCGTCCCTGGTGTACGGCGAGCGCATCACCGGACGGCCCGGCTTGGAGATGGTGATCGAGGGCGATGCCGAGCTGCGCCGCCCGGGCCTGACGGCCCGCAGCGACAAAATCACGCACGACCAGGGCACAGGCATTGCCAGCTTCGATGGTCACATCCGCGTCAACGCCAAGGGCGACCGCTACACCGCCACCGAGGGCCGCTTGCAGGCCGATGCCTTTGAAGGCTTCTTCCTGCAGCCGACCTACCGCTTTCTGGCCAACGGCGCTTACGGCAACGCCAGCCGCATCGAGTTTCACGACCCGGACCGCGCCACCATTCTGAACGGCAACTACACCACCTGCCGGCGCGAGGAGGGCGACGACTGGCAACCAGGCTGGATTTTGCGGGCCGACCGGATCGACATCGACCGCGAGGAGGACGAGGGGCGCGCCAAGGGCGCGGTGCTGCAATTCAAGGGCGTGCCGATTTTGCCGCTGCCATCGCTGAGCTTTCCTCTCAGCGAGCAGCGCAAGTCTGGCTGGCTGCCGCCGACCATCGGGCTGGACAACAAAAGCGGCATGGACCTGGCGGTGCCGTACTACTGGAACATCGCTCCGCAGCGCGACGCCACCTTCACGCCCGAGGTCATGCTGCGGCGCGGGTTCAACGCCATGGGCGAGTTCCGGTACATGGAAAGCAATTACAAAGGCCGCATCAACGCCAGCTACATGCCCAACGACCGCTTGCGCGGGCGCGACCGCTGGAGCCTGTTCGTGCGGCACAACGGCGCCTACGACACCGGGCTGGCCAGCATCGGGACGGTGGGCGTCAACCTGAACCTCAACCGCGTCAGCGACAACAACTACTGGAGCGACTTTACCCACGGGGCGATGACCACCCGCCTGCTGACCAGCGACGCGGCGCTGAACTGGGCGCACGGCGATTTTTCGTTTTCGGCCCGCACCCAGAAGTGGCAAACGCTGCAAGACGTGACCGCGCCCATCGTGCCGCCCTACGACCGCATGCCCCAGTTGTCGGGCCGCTGGGCGCGCGTCAACGATCGCGGGTTCGACTACTCGGTGGACGCCGATTACACGCGCTTTCGCGGCGACCCGGCGTTGATGCTGCAACCCAACGCCGACCGCGCCCTGCTGCGCGCGCAGCTCGCGCGCCCGTTCACGCGGCCTTGGGGCTTTGTCACCCCTAAGGCGCAACTGCACGCCACCAATTACCGGTTCGACCGCGCGCTTGCCAACGGCGCCACCTCGGCCAGCCGCATCGTGCCCACGCTCAGCGTGGACGGCGGACTGGTGTTCGAGCGCGACGCCAGCTACTTTGGCCGCGCCTTCCGGCAGACGCTGGAGCCGCGCCTGATGTACGTGTACACACCCTACCGCAACCAGCAGGACCTGCCCAACTACGACTCCGGGCTGTACGACTTCAACTTCGCCACCATCTGGGCCGACAACTTTTTTGCCGGCGACGACCGCGTGGTGGACAACAACCTCATCACCGGCGGCCTGACCACGCGCCTGCTCGATCCCGAAAACGGCGCCGAGGCCGTGCGCCTGGCCATTGCCCAGCGTTACCGCTTTTCCGGCCAGAAGGTGGTGCTGCCCGGCGGCACGCCCACCAGCCCCGGCTGGTCGGACATCATGCTGGGCGCCTCCATCAACTGGGATCCGCGCTGGGCGTTCGACACCGTGGTGCAGTACAACCCGGACACTAGGCGTTCCACGCGCACCACCATCGACGCGCGCTGGTCGCCCGGGCCGTACCGCACCATCAGCGCGGCCTACCGGGTGCAGCGCGACCTGAACAGCAGGTCGATCGATGTCGGCTGGCAATGGCCGCTCAGCGGCCTGTTTGGCGGCGGCAAGGCGCCAGGCGCCAAGCGCGCGCGCGCCGGCGGCGGTGGTAGTTGCGGCAGCGGCGCCTGGTACAGCACGGCCCGCATCAACTACAGCCTGAGTGACCGCAAGGTGGCCGATGGCGTGGTGGGGGTGGAATACGATGCCGGTTGCTGGATCGGCCGTGTCGTGGTCGAACAGTTGAACAGCACCACCACGTCGGCCACGCGGCGCATCATGTTCCAATTGGAATTTGTCGGCCTTTCGCGCGTCGGCAGCAACCTGATGAGCACACTGCGCAACAACATTCCGCGCTACCAGAATCTGCGCGAAGAAGCCCCGCCCCCAAGCCGTTTCACCGCTTATGACTAAACCGTTTCGCCTCGCCCGGCCCCTGTGGCCGCTGTTCGCCGCCGCTCTGATGGTTCTGCCCGCGCTGGCGCAGACCGGCGATGCTGCCAGCCAGCCGGACGGGCCGGTGGCCTCGCACTCCACGCCGCCCAACGCCAGGGCCAAGACCAAAGCCAAGACCCATGCCAAACCGCCTGCGGCGGCGGCGCGCAAGGCATCCGCCGCCGCGTCCGCTGCGTCCGCCGCTGCGCCGTCTGCCCCGGCGTCAAGTCCGGCGCCCGCGGCAGCGCCCCGGCCCGCGCCGCCGGCAGCGCCCATCGGCCTGGGGCCGCGTGAGGCCGATTTCATCGTCGCCGTGGTCAACGCCGAACCCGTCACCAACAACGAGGTGCGCACGCGCATGGCGCGGGCGTTGCATCAACTCGCCGGGCGCGGCCTGAGCGCGCCGCCCGCCGAGCAGTTGCGCAAGGAAGTACTCGAACGTCTGATCGGCGAGCGTGCCCAGTTGCAGTACGCGCGCGAACAGGGCCTGAAGGTGGACGACGCGGCGCTGGCCCAGGCCGAGCTGTCGATCGCGCGCCAGAACCAGCTTGTGTCGGTCGAGGAGTTGCACCGCCGCATCGAGCAGGAAGGCTTGACCGTGAAAGATTTTCGCGACGACGTGCGCAACCAGGTGCTGCTGGCGCGCCTGCGCGAGCGCGAAATCGAGCCCAAGCTGCAAGTCACCGACAGCGAGGTCGATGCCTTCATTCACGAGCAGACCGGCGCTCGCGCCGGCGGTATCGACCTGAACCTGGCCATGATCCTGGTGGCCGTGCCCGAAGGCAGCACTGATGCCGAGCTCGCCCGGCTGCGCGCGCGCGCCGATACGGCGGCCAGCCGCGTGCGCGCGGGCGAGGATTTCGCCAAGCTGGCCGCCGAGTTCTCCGACGCCAACAACCACGGTCGCGACGGTGGCGTGCTGGGCCTGCGGCCCATCGACCGTTACCCCGATCTGTTCGTGCGCGCGACCCAGCGCACGCGGGTGGGCGGCATCGCCGGACCCGTCAAGTCCGACGCCGGCTTTCATATCCTGAAGGTGCTTGAACGCAAGCAAAACAACGACCTGCCCGAAGCCAAAATCGCGCAAACGCGCGTCAGTCACATTCTGCTGCGCGTCGGCCCGACGCAAAGCGAACAGGTGGCCCGCGAGCGCCTGGCCGATTTCAAGCGCCGCATAGCCTCCGGCCAGGCCAGCTTCGAGCAACTGGCGCGGCAGTATTCGCAGGACGACAGCGCTTCCAATGGCGGCGAACTGGGCTGGGCAACCAAGGGCCAGTTCGTGCCCGAGTTCGAGCAGGCCATGGACAACCTGAATGAAGGCCAGGTCAGCGACCCGGTGGTCAGCCGCTTCGGCGTGCACCTGATCCGCGTCGATGGCCGGCGCGAACAGGTGCTCAACGCCGCCGAGCAACGCCAACTGGCGCGCAACATCCTGCGCGAGAAAAAGGCGCAGGAAGCCTTCGAGACCTGGGCGCAGGAGGTGCGTGGCCGCGCCTACGTCGAGTACCGCGATGCACCGAAATAACCCCCCTGAGCCGCTGAGGCGGTGCAGGCCCGTCCACGGCTGCCTTGACTGGGCCTGCTTCGCGGCCTTTCGTTCCTTTCGGTTCCAAACCTTGCGGGCGGTAACAAAACGCGGTTTGCCTTGCTCATGAAGCACGTCGCCCGCAAACGTTTTGGCCAGCACTTTCTGCGCGACCTGGCGGTCATCGACGCCATCGTGCGGGCCATCGATCCGCGGCCCGGCCAGGCGATGGTGGAAATCGGGCCGGGGCTGGCGGCGTTGACGCAGCCGCTGGCCGAGCGCCTTGGGCGCCTGACGGTGATCGAGCTCGACCGCGACTTGGCCGGGCGCCTGCGCGCGCACGCGCAGCTCGACGTGATCGAAGCCGATGTGCTCAAGGTGGACTTTGCGCGCATCGCCATCGCGCCGCCGGCCACCCAACTGCGAATTTGCGGCAACCTGCCCTACAACATCTCCACCCCCATCCTGTTCCATCTGCTGGCGTTTGCGAGCCGCATTCAGGACCAGCACTTCATGCTGCAAAAGGAAGTCATCGACCGCATGGTCGCCGCGCCCGCCACGGCCGACTACGGACGCCTGTCGGTCATGCTGCAATGGCGCTATGCCCTGGAAAACCTGCTGACCGTGCCGCCCCAGGCGTTCGAGCCGCCCCCGCGCGTTCACAGCGCCGTCGTGCGCATGACGCCGCGCGCCGAATTCGCGCCGCTGAACGCCGACGCCTTTTCGGAATTGGTGCAAGTGGCCTTCAGCCAGCGTCGCAAACTGCTGCGTCACACCCTGGGCCGCTGGTTGGACGCGCGCGGCTTTGGCGGCCATTTCGACGTTCAACGCCGCGCCGAAGAAGTGCCGGTGCCGGAGTACGTGGCGCTGGCCGTGGCGGCAAAACTGAACGGGTAGCCGTTCGCTCTGAACTTGTCGGAGGGCGCTGCGCCACGCAGGGTAATGCCAAGCAGCTCACGGCCTTGACCGGCAAGAGGCCAGCGCATCGAGCGCGCTTTGGTAGGTGGGCGTGCGCACGTCCAGCAGGCCGAGTACGGTGTGGTACAGGTTGTCGTGCGTCAGCGGTTGATCGAGGCTGGCTTTCAGGCACGGGCGCGAGAGTTTGTCGCGCGCAATCATGCCGTCGCCGAACCAGAACACCATCGGCACGTGCTTTTGCACGTCGGGCGCCAAACCGTAGGGCAGGCCATGCAAGAACAGGCCGTATTCGCCGAGCGATTCGCCGTGGTCGCTCAGGTACAGCAAGGCGGGGTCGAACTGGCCCGCCTGCCCCTGGAGCCAGTCGATGGTTTTGCCGAGAAAGCGGTCGGTGTAGGCGATGGAGTTGTCGTAGGCATTGACCAGTTCGGACTGGTTGCAATCGCTCAAAACGTTGGTCTTGCATTCGGGCAGGAAGCGTTTGACCTCCGGCGACGATCGCTTGTAGTAGGCCGGGCCGTGGCTGCCCATCTGGTGCAGTGCCAGCACGACGCCCCTGGCCCGCCGCTCGGCGGGCAGCGCGGCGATGCGATCGCTCAGGCCGTGAAGCAAGACATCGTCCAGGCATTCGCCGGCGTCGCACAGCGCGTTTTTGATAGCCGGTTCCACGTCCTTGAAGACCGATGCGTGTGGCACGCGGTCGCACACGCCCTTGCAGCCGCCGGCCTGGTTGTCGAGCCAGAGCACCGCCAGCCCCGCGGCCTGAAGCACGTCGAGCAGGTTCTCGTAGTCGTCCTTGCGCGCCTCGAAGCGTTTCTTGCCGAGCGGGGAGAACATGCACGGCACCGACGCCATGGTGTTGGTACCGCACGAAAACACGTTGCGATAGCTCAGCGCCTGCCGCGCCGCCAGTTCGGGCGTGGTGTCGCGCGCGTAGCCGTTGAGGCCGAAGTGATCGGCGCGCGCCGTTTCGCCCACCACCAGTGCCAGCAGCGGCGGCCTGGCCTGGTCCGCATGACTGGCGCCCAGCGCCGCGCCGCCGCTGACCTCGATCAGCGCGCGCCGGCGCGTCAGCCACGGATCAAGCGCCGCCACAGTGGTCGAATACA
>WRJY01000214.1 GCA_009778355.1 Desulfovibrionaceae bacterium
AAGCCGCTGTCGTTCGACGACGCGCAGGAGGCCGTTTACCGGCTGCCGCCGCCGCTGGTGCTGGTCGGCTCGGCGGGGTCGGGCAAGACCGCGCTGACGCTGGAAAAAATGCGCCTGACTGAAGGCGAAGTGCTGTACGTCACCCAATCGCCCTGGCTGGCGCAAAGCGCGCGCGCCCTGTACTTTGCGCACGGCTACGAAAACCCGCGGCAGGAGGTGCAGTTTCTTTCCTACCGCGAATTTCTGGAAACGCTGCGCGTGCCGCCGGGCCGCGAAGTGGGCTACGCGGCCTTTGCCGCCTGGTTTGCGCGGCATCGCCAGCAACATCGCTTTACCGACGCGCACCCGTGCTTCGAGGAGTTTCGAGGCGTCATCGGCAGCCAGCCCGAGGGCGTGCTCACGCGCGAGGCTTATCTGGCGCTGGGGCCGCGCCAGTCGATCTTCGAGCCGGCGCAGCGCGAGGCGGTGTATGAGCTGTTCGGCAAGTACCGCCAATGGCTGGCGTCCGCCGGCCTGTTCGACGCCAACCTCATCGCCCACGAATGGCTGGCGCTGGCCCAGCCGCAGTACGACTTCGTGGTCATCGACGAGGTGCAGGACTTGACCAATGTGCAACTCGCGCTGGCGCTGCGCACGCTGAAAAGCGCGGGGCAGTTTTTGCTGTGCGGCGACTCCAACCAGATCGTGCACCCCAACTTTTTTTCGTGGAGCGCGGTCAAGAGCCTGTTCTGGCGCGACTCCACGCTGGCCGAGCGCCAAAGCCTGTCGGTGCTGGGCGTGAATTACCGCAACGCGCGCGAGGTCACGCGCATTGCCAACGCGCTGCTCAAAATCAAGCAGGCGCGCTTTGGCTCCATCGACCGCGAAAGCAACCATCTGGTGCAAGCCGCATCCGACCTGCAAGGCCAGGCCCGCCTGCTGCCCGACAAGGACGCCGTCAAGCGCGAGCTGGACGCGCGCACCCGCGCCTCCACGCAGTTCGCGGTGCTGGTGCTGCGCGACGAAGACAAGGCCGCCGCGCGCCACATCTTTCACACCCCGCTGGTGTTCTCGGTGCACGAGGCCAAGGGGCTGGAATACCCCAACATCATCCTGTACCGCTTCGTCTCGGAGCAGCGGCAGGCGTATGCCGAAATCTGCGACGGCGTGACGGCGGCGGACTTGCAGCGCGACACGCTCGACTACCGCCGCGCCAGGGACAAGCACGACCGCTCGCTGGAACTGTGGAAGTTCTACGTCAACGCGCTGTACGTGGCCATCACGCGCGCGGTCGAGAGCGTCTATCTGGTCGAAAGCGACTTGCAGCACCCGCTGCTGCAACTGCTGGCGCTGCGCGAAGAGGGCGAGCGCATCGACGTGAAGGCGGCGGCATCGAGCCGCGAAGACTGGGAGCGCGAGGCGCACCGCCTGGAACTGCAAGGCAAGCAGGAGCAGGCCGAGGCCATCCGCCAGTCGGTACTCAAAACCCGCGCCGTGCCCTGGCCGGTGTGGAACGACGCCGGCATGGGCGGGGCCGCCGAGCGCGCCTACGACGCCAAAAACATCTCCGCCAAACCGCGCCAGCAACTGCTGGACTTTGCGCTGTGGCACTGGATGGACGACCACATACTGGCGCTGCATGAGGACATGCACTGGCCGGTGGCCACGCAGATCGTCGCCAAGGCGCGCGAGGGCGCCCTGCTGCGTGCCCGCCAGCCACTGCTGGCGCGCCACCTCGGCCCGTTCGAGAAAAAGAACTTCAAGGACATCCTGCTGCAATGCGACCAGTACGGCGTCGATCACCGCACCGTCACCGACGCCACCCCGCTGATGCTGGCCGCGCGGGCGGGCAACATCGCCCTCATCGACGCGCTGTTGGCGCGCGGCGCCGACACCGAGCAGCGCGACCTGTTCGGCCACACCGCGCTTTCGCACGCGCTGGCGCGCGCCGCCCACGACGCCGATTACGCGCGGGGCGCTTTCGGCGCCGTTTTCGAGCGCGTTGCGCCGCTGGCTTTCGACGTGCAGACCGATGGCCGCCTGGTGCGCCTGCAACGCCACCAGGGCGAATACCTGCTGCTGCAACTGATGCTGGCCGGCCTGAAAACCCTGGCCTCGATGGCCTGCAACATGCCCGCGCACGACGTGCGGCAGCTCAGCGGCTTCAACGCCGCTTATTTGATGCGGGGCATCGACCTGTTCCCCGAAAACATCTGGCCCGAAAAGCGCCGCAAGCGCGTCTATTTCAACAGCGTCCTGTCCCGCGCCGAAGCCGAAAGCAGCTACCTGCCCGCCCGCCGCCTGTGGCAGCGCATGAGAAACGGCCATTACCTGCCCAACCCCGCGCTGCAACTGCGCGTGCCCGGCGAACACGGCCAGCCGGTCTGGCAGCCGGTGTATCAAGTATTGCGGCTGGACCTCATCGAGCGCGGCAATGGTCGCGGCTGGGGCTGGCTCGGCCACGCCTACCGGCGGCTCATGAAAACCATCGACATGCCGCTTCAGGCAGAACCACCGCACGTCCAGCAGCCATAAGGGCCTGTTTACGACCTCAGCAGGCCCAACCCTTCGGGCAGACACCTTTTCGGGCGGTCTGCGGCGTTGCAAATCTTCGCCATAGCGGGGCTATGGCTGCGCCTTGCATCCCATCCCGAAAAGGTGTCTGTGCGGGCCTGCTGAGATCACAAACAGGCTCTAAGGGAGCGGAGGTCAGTAGCGCGGCTCGTGCTTGCGGATGGCTGCCTTGGCTTCGGCGGTCAGGGCAAAGCCGTTGCCGTGCTTGGCGGCGAGTTGGGCGCAGCGGTTTTCGAACGCTTCGATGCCTTGGCCGTAGATGAACTGCATGGCCCCGCCGGTCCAGGCTGGGAAGCCGATGCCGAAGATGCTGCCGATGTTGGCGTCGTGCGCGCTGGTGAGCACGCCTTCGGCCAGGCAGCGCGCGGTTTCGACGGACTGGCGGTAGAGCAGGCGATCCTGGATGTCTTGCACATTCCAGGCGGCGCCGGATTTTTCGAACAGCGCCTTCAACTCGGGCCACAGGCGTTTTTTCTCGCCCGCCGGGTAGTCGTAGAAGCCGCCGCCGCCGGCGCGGCCAGGGCGCTTGAGTTGCTTGACCATGCGCTCGACCAGCAACTCGCCCGGCGTGGCGGCCAGGGGCTTGCCTTCGGCGGCGTAGTCGGCGCGGGTTTGTTCCAGCACGTGCACCGACAGCGACAGCGCGGTTTCGTCCAGCACCGCCAGCGGGCCGACGGGCAGGCCGGCCTGCACGGCGGCGTTTTCGATCGCGGCGGCGGGGATGCCTTCACCCAGCATGGCCGCGCCTTCCATCACGTAGGTGCCGAAGGTGCGGCTGGTGTAGAAGCCGCGCGAGTCGTTGACGACGATGGGCAGCTTGCCCAGGGCCAGCGCGTAGTCGTAGGCGCGGGCCACGGTTTCGTCGTCGGTTTGCTGGCCGCGAATGATTTCGACCAGTTTCATCTTGTCCACCGGGCTGAAGAAGTGGATGCCGATGAATTTGCCCGGCCGGCGGCTGGCCTGCGCCAGGCCGCTGATGGGCAGGGTGGAGGTGTTGCTGGCAAAAAAGCCGTCTTCGGCCAGCATGGGTTCAGCCTCTTGCGTGACCTGGGCCTTCAGCTCGCGCTGCTCGAACACGGCTTCGATGATGAGCTCGCACCCTTGCAGGGCCGCCGCGTCGGCAGCGGGCGTGATGCGCTTCAGCAGCGCCTGCTGCTCGCGCTCGCTCATGCGGCCCTTGTCCACGCGCGGCTGGGTGATCTTGCGGCTGTAAGCCTTGCCGTGCTCGGCCTTGTCGAGCGACACGTCTTTCAGCACCGTGGCGATGCCGCGGCTGGCCTGCGCGTAGGCAATGCCCGCGCCCATCATGCCCGCGCCCAGAATGCCGACCTTGCGCGGCTGGTAGCGGGGCACATCCTTGGGGCGCGACTGGCCGCTTTTGATGGCGTTCAGGTTGAAGAAGAACGTGTTGACCATGTTCCTGGCCACTGCCCCGGTCATCAGGCTGGCGAGGTAGCGGCTTTCGATGCGGGTGGCGGTGTCGTAGTCCACCTGCGCGCCTTCGACCATGGCGGCCAGCGCGGCCTCGGGCGCCGGGTAGCGGCCCCGCGTTTTGGTTTTCAGCATGGCCGGCGCCACCACCAGCGCGCTGGCGATCTTGGGGTTGGACGGCGCGCCGCCCGGCAGCTTGTAGTCCTTGGCGTCCCAGGGGTGCTGGGCCTGCGGGTGCGCGGCAATCCAGTCCAGGGCGCGCGCGCGCAACTCGCCGGCGCTGGCGGCCAGCTCGTGCACGATGCCGATTTGCAGCCCCTCGCGCGGGCCGAACAGCTTGCCTTCCATGATGTAGGGCTGCGCGCCCATCAGGCCCAGCAGGCGGGTGAACTTGGTGATGCCGGTGCCCCCGGGGATCAGGCCCAGCGTGAGTTCGGGCAGGCCCAGTTGCAGCTTGGGGTCATCGACGGCGATGCGGTGGTGGCCCACCAGCGCCGTCTCCATGCCGCCGCCCAGCGCGCTGCCGTTGATGCAGGTGACGACCGGAATGCCCAGCGTTTCCAGCGTGCGGAAGCATTTCTTGATGCGTTCGATTTCGGCGTAGACGCGCGGCGCATCGCCGGCAGTGGAGCGCATCAGGCCCTTCAGGTCAGCGCCGGCGAAAAAGGTCTTTTTTGCCGAGGCCAGGATCAGGCCCTTGAGGCTGTCCTTGTCCTTGAGCACTTGGTCAGTCACCGCCGCCATGTCGTCCTGCCATTGCAGGCACATGGTGTTGACGGGCGAGCCTTGCTCGTCGAAGGTAATGGCGGCCACCTTGCCGGCGGGCATGTCCTCGATGTCGTAGCGCAGGGTTTTGAGTTGCATGATGCTTCTGTGAATTTCAGATTTTTTCAACGATGGTGGCAATGCCCATCCCGCCGCCCACGCACAGCGTGACCAGGCCGTAGCGCAACTGGCGGCGGTGCAACTCGTCGATCAGCGTGCCCAGAATCATCGCGCCGGTGGCGCCCAGCGGGTGGCCCATGGCGATGGCCCCGCCGTTGACGTTGACCTTGTCGTGCGGCACGCCGAACTCCTTCATGAACTTCATCGGCACGGCGGCGAAGGCTTCATTGACCTCAAACAGGTCGATCTGCCCGATGCTCATGCCCGCCTTGGCCAGCGCCTTGCGCGTGGCCGGCATCGGGCCGGTGAGCATGATGGTCGGATCGGCCCCCGACAGCGCCGTGGCGACGATGCGCGCGCGCGGCGTCAATCCGTGCGCCTTGGCCGCCGCCTCGTTGCCGATCAGCACCGCCGCCGCGCCATCGACGATGCCCGACGAGTTGCCCGCATGGTGCACGTGGCGAATGCGCTCCACCTGCGGGTAGCGGCCAATGGCCACGGCGTCGAAGCCCATCGCGCCGAGCTGCTCGAACGAGGGCTTCAGGCCCGCCAGCGCCTCCAGCGTGGTGCGCGGCTTGATGAACTCGTCTTCGGCCAGAATGGTCTGGCCCAGAAAGTCCTGCACCGGCACCATGGAACCGGCAAAAAAGCCGCCCTCGCGCGCCCGCGCGGCGCGCTTTTGCGACTCGACGGCGAAGCGGTCCACGTCCTCGCGCGAAAAGTCTTCCAGCGTGGCGATCAGATCCGCGCCGATGCCTTGCGGCACGAAATCGGTGGCGCTGTTGGTGGCCGGGTCGTGCGCCCAGGCGCCGCTGTCCGAGCCAATCGGCACGCGGCTCATGCTCTCCACCCCGCCGGCCACCACCAAGTCTTCCCAGCCCGAGCGCACCTTTTGCGCCGCCATGTTCACCGCCTCCAGGCCCGAGGCACAGAAGCGGTTGAGCTGCACCCCCGCGCACTGCCAGTCCCAGCCGGCCTTCAGCGCCGCCACCTTGGCAATCACCGAGCCTTGCTCGCCAATGGGCGAAACCACGCCCATCACCACGTCGTCCACTGCGGCGGTGTCGAGGTCGTGGCGCCGGCGCAGCGCATTCAGCGTGCCGGCCAGCAGATCGATCGGCTTGACCTCGTACAGGCTGCCGTCCTTCTTGCCCTTGCCGCGCGGCGTGCGCACGGCGTCGAAAACATACGCTTCGGTCATCAGCAAATCTCCTGATTCTGGGTGGATGCGGTGAATCGCCGGCAGTATAAACATTTCACCAAGTAACTGCTTGGTGAAAATCGGCGGGCTGCCTAGAGCCTGTTAGCACTAATTGACATGGCGCCTATCTGCGACGACACCACGCCACATGCAGATATCCCCCGAGCAATTCGCCTGCATCGAACACTGCTTGCCCACGCAACGCGGCAATGTCAGCATGAGCAATTTTCAAGTCATCAACGCCATGCTGTATGTAGCCGAGCATGGGTGCAAGTGGCGCGGCCTGCCCAAGCATTTGGGCAACTGGCACACGATCTATACGCGTATGCGGCGATGGGCCAGCGCTGGAGTGTTGGACAAGATGTTCGAGCAGCTTCAGCGCCAGCAACTCGTACAGATCAAGATCGAAGCCGTCTCACTGGACAGCACCAGCATCAAAGTGCATCCCGACGGCACGGGGGCGCTAAAAAAAACGGGCCACAGTCCATCGGCAAGTCTCGTGGCGGCTGGAACACCAAAAGGTGCTGGCTGAATTTTTCAGGCGCCAAACGCTGCTCGATGGGCCATCTTGACCGCACAGCGCGCGCCTTGGCCCCTTGGTGGCTGCCATTTACTTGGCCCAAAGCCTCTTTGGGGTGCATATCGTTGACCAATTGCCGGACGGATTGCCAGAGCATCCAACCTCCTCCAGTTGTTTAAACCGAGGAAGCTTGCGTGGAGGTAAAAACCTTGAAAGGGGTGGGCCTTGGGGCCTGTTCAGCAGCCCGGCGTGGTGCACCCGATGGTCAGCGATGAAACTCCGAGGATGAAGCGATAGGCCGGCACCAGCGCGATGCCGGCCCCTTGAATCCTTCCGATTTGGCCTTATGATTAGCACTCGCTGGGGACGAGTGCTAACAACGCTCGGCCCCACGTTGTTGGGCGGCCTGCCTCAAGCGCCGAGCGCGGTGCTGGCAGGCCTGAGTAAAACCTGTTTCACATCAACAGTTTAGGAGCATCCATGAAACTGCGTCCCCTCGCCGATCGCGTGATCGTCAAGCGTTTGGAGAACGAGACCAAGACCGCCTCGGGCATTGTCATTCCCGACAACGCCGCCGAGAAGCCCGACCAGGGCGAAGTGCTGGCCGTGGGCCCGGGCAAGAAAGATGACAAGGGCGCACCGATCGCCATGAACGTCAAGGCCGGCGACCGCGTGTTGTTCGGCAAGTACAGCGGCCAGACCGTCAAGGTGGACGGCGACGAGTTGCTGGTGATGAAGGAAGACGATTTGTTCGCGGTGGTCGAAAAGTAATCGCCCGCGCCTTCCACTCACTCTTGTTTTCATGGCTGCTCGCGCTCGATTCACTTGCGCTAGAGCCTTTTCCCATCATTTTTTCAGGAGCCAAATCAAATGGCAGCAAAAGACGTTGTTTTCGGCGCTGACGCCCGCGCCCGCATGGTCGAGGGCGTGAACGTTCTGG
>WRJY01000215.1 GCA_009778355.1 Desulfovibrionaceae bacterium
ATGACATTCACGCCATCGACCGAGGCCACGACTTCGATGCGCTCGCTGTTCTGGTTGCGCGCCTCGATGGCGTAGCGCGCGCCGGGGCGACCAACGGTCCACCACTGCCCACCGTGCCAGACCAGCGGCTGCCGCTGGCCGCTGTCGCGGTCGATCACGTTGACATCCATCAGTTGGCCCACGGCGTGTGCAGGCACGGCGGCCAGCAAAAGGCCGGCGGCCAGCGCCAGCGCGTGGAATTTGGGGGAAAGCGGTTTCATGCGAAAACTCCAGTCGAAAAGTGAGGTGGAGCAGCGTGAAACGGCATTCAGCCGCCGATGGGGTTGCGGGGCAGCGATTTTTTTGTAATGCGCCAAAGCAATGCCCCCGGATGACCGCGATTGGCCTGCCTGCCATGGGCCGCCGGCCCGTAAAATAGCCGGTTTCGCCCGCCACGGCGCGGCCCCGGGCGGGCCAGCCGGTTGCCATGCTCACCTTCCAGCAGATCATTCTCAAACTCCAGCAGTACTGGGACGCCCAGGGCTGCGCGCTGCTCCAGCCTTACGACATGGAAGTGGGGGCGGGCACTTCGCACACCGCCACTTTCTTGCGCGCCATCGGCCCCGAACCCTGGAGGGCCGCCTACGTGCAGCCCAGCCGCCGCCCCAAGGACGGGCGCTATGGCGAGAATCCGAACCGCCTCCAGCACTACTACCAGTACCAGGTGGTGCTCAAGCCCGCGCCCGCGAACATTCTGGATCTGTACCTTGGCTCGCTCGAAGCCCTGGGCTTCGATCTGAAGAAGAACGACATCCGCTTCGTCGAGGACGATTGGGAAAACCCCACGCTGGGCGCCTGGGGTCTGGGCTGGGAGGTCTGGCTCAACGGCATGGAGGTGACACAGTTCACCTACTTCCAGCAGGTCGGCGGTATCGACTGCCGCCCGGCCACCGGCGAGATCACCTACGGGCTGGAGCGGCTGGCGATGTACCTGCAAGGCGTGGACAACGTCTATGACTTGGTGTGGACTGAAGGCGGCGCAGCCTCCTCGGAGGGCAGCGCACCTTGCGCAGCAGGCGAGCGTGGGGGCAGGTTGCTTTATGGGAACGTATATCTGCAAAACGAGCAGGAGCAGTCGGCCTACAACTTCGAGCACTCCGACGCCGAATTTTTGTTCACCGCCTTCAACGCGCATGAAAAACAGGCCCGGCACCTGATGGCCGTGCAGCTCGCGCTGCCTGCCTACGAGCAGGTGCTCAAGGCCGCGCACACCTTCAACCTGCTGGATGCGCGCGGGGCCATCAGCGTGACCGAGCGCGCCGCCTACATTGGCCGCATCCGCGCCCTGGCCAAGGCGGTGGCGCAAAGCTATTACGACAGCCGAGAGCGCCTGGGCTTTCCGATGGCGCCGCGCGAGTGGGTGGCGCAGATCGACAGGAAAGCCGCCTGAGGGCCATGCCCACGATCCTGACCCATGTCGCCGTGCCGGTATCGGCTGCGGTGGCGCTCGGCTGGCGGCGCATTCCGGGGCCCGCGTTGCTGGCCGGCATGTTGGCGGCCATCGCTCCCGATCTGGATGGCATCGCCTTCAAGCTCGGCATCGCCTCTGGCGGCATGACCGGGCACCGGGGCTTCACGCACACGCTGCTGTTCGCGCTGTTGCTGGGCTTGGCCGGTTATGCGCTGGCGCCGCGCTGGCGTATGCGCCGCTGGGCGGGCTATGCATGGATCGCGCTGTGCACGCTCTCGCATCCGCTGCTGGACATGATGACCAACGGCGGCGCCGGCATCGCCTTGCTGTGGCCGCTGGATTCGGCGCATCGTTTTTTTTCGTGGCGGCCCATCGAGGTGTCGCCGGTCTCGCTCAAGCGCCTCATGTCACCACGCGGCGCGCAAGTGTTGCGCAGCGAGGCATTGACCGTGTGGGCGCCGCTGATGAGCGCGGCCCTGTTGGCCTGGGCCGCCCGTCACGGTTTGACCAGACGGCAAAAGTCCTGATTTTTTCCATTGTTTCAACCATGTCCTCTGCCAGTCTGCTCGTCGAACTCTTCGTCGAAGAATTGCCGCCCAAGGCGCTGAAGAAACTCGGCGAGGCTTTCGCGCTCGCGCTGCGCGATCAACTCGCGACGCAGGGCCTGGTCGATGCGGGAGCGCAACTTACGGCCTATGCCTCGCCGCGCCGGCTGGCCGCGCACCTCACGCATGTGGCCGCGCGGGCCGCCGACAAGGCGGCGTCGCACAAGCTCATGCCGGTGTCGGTGGGCCTCGATGCGGCGGGCCAGCCGACGCCGGCGCTGCTCAAAAAATTGGCCGCGCTGGGCGCCGATGCCGCTGCCGTGCCCACCCTGCGCCGCGTCAGCGACGGCAAGACCGAAGTGCTGTTCCTCGACAGCACGCTGCGCGGCGCGACGCTGGCCGATGGCCTGCAAAAGGCCCTGAGCGAGGCCATTGCCCAGTTGCCGATCCCGAAGGTGATGTGCTACCAGCTCGAAAGCGGCTGCGAGCTGCCCGGCTGGAGCAGCGTCAGCTTTGTGCGCCCCGCGCATGGGCTGGTGGCCCTGCATGGCGAGCAGGTGGTGCCGGTGCGCGCGCTGGGGCTCGCGGCGGGCCGCCAGACGCATGGCCACAGGTTCGAGGCCGTGGCCGATCCCGTCGTGCTGCGCGATGCCGACAGCTACGCGCGGCAATTGCAGGACGAAGGCGCGGTGATCGCCGGCTTTGAAGCGCGCCGCGCCGAGATCGCGCGCCAGCTCGCGCAAGCCGCGCTCGAAGCCGGGGGCGGCCTGCGCCCGATCGAGGACCAGGCGCTGCTCGACGAAGTGACGGCGCTGGTCGAGCGCCCCAAGGTGCTGGTGTGCCAGTTCGACGAGCAGTTTCTCGACGTGCCGCAGGAGTGCCTGATCCTGACCATGAAGGCCAACCAGAAATACTTTCCGCTGCTCGACGGCGCGGGCCGGCTCACGAACAGGTTCCTGGTCGTCAGCAACATCAGCCCGCGGGACGCCAGCGCGGTGATTGGCGGCAACGAGCGCGTGGTGCGCCCGCGCCTGGCCGATGCCAAGTTCTTCTTCGACCAGGACCGCAAAAAAACGCTGGAAAGCCGCGTGCCCGGCCTGGACAAGGTGGTTTATCACAACAAGCTGGGCACGCAGGGCCAGCGGGTGGAGCGCGTGCGCGCCATTGCCCGCGCCATCGGCCAGCAGTTGGGCGGCAACGCGCTGGCCCAGTCCGCCGACCGGGCCGCCATGCTCGCCAAGGCCGATCTGCTGACCGACATGGTGGGCGAGTTTCCCGAACTGCAAGGCGTCATGGGCCGCTATTACGCGCGGCACGATGGCGCGCCGGACGACATCGCGCTGGCCATCGAGGACCACTACAAGCCGCGCTTTGCCGGCGACGAACTGCCGCGCAACCAGGTGGGCGTCTGCGTGGCCCTGGCCGACAAACTGGAAACCCTGGCCGGCATGTTCGGCATCGGCAACCTGCCCACCGGCGACAAAGACCCGTTCGCGCTGCGGCGGCACGCACTGGGAGTGGTGCGGATGCTGATCGAAAAAGACTTGCCACTCAATTTGGATGAACTTGTCGAGCAGGTGCGCCGTGACATGAATCAGTTGGTCAAGGGCGTGATCGTTGCGAGCACCTCTACGCCTCGGGGTGTCGATTCACACGCGTCTAGCCGCGTTACGGAGAAGTTCGAGTTGTCAACGGCGACGGCAGAGACTTTGCTTGCGTTCATCCATGAACGTCTGGCCGGCAGCTTGCGCGAGCAAGGCTATAGCGCCCAAGAGGTGGATGCCGTTATCGCCTTGCGCCCGCAGCGCCTGTCGCTGGCGCCCCGCCAACTGGAAGCGGTGCGCGCCTTCGCCAGCCTGCCCGAAGCCCCGGCGCTGGCCGCCGCCAACAAGCGCATCGGCAACATTCTCAAAAAGGCCGAAGCCGAAGGCCCGGTGGAGCCGAGCGTCAACCCATTGCTGCTGCGCGAACCGGCGGAACAGGCCCTGTACGCTGCCCTGCAACAGATCGTGCCGCAAGCCGACGCGCGGTTCGACGCCGGCGACTACGCCGCATCGCTGCAAACGCTGGCCGCGCTGCGCGCGCCGGTGGACGCTTTCTTCGACGGCGTCATGGTCAACGCCGAGCAGACCGATTTGCGCCTGAACCGCCAGGGCCTGCTGAAGAAACTGCATCAAGCGATGAATCGTGTCGCTGACCTTTCCCGTTTAGCCCAATGATCCAGCCGCCTGAAACCAATCAAACTGCCGGGCGCGCCAGCACGCGCACCGCCTGGCTGGTGTTCGCGCCGCCGATAGCGGTGCTGCTGCTGCGCTTTTTTCTCGACACCCTGGCCGAAAGCCTGCCCGGCGCGCAGCCGCTGGGCGCGGCGCAGGTGGTGGACGACGACGTCAGCGCCGTGATGTGGCAGGCCGCCATGCCGGTGCTGCTGACGCTGGCCGCCGCTGCCGCGCTGCTGCTGGCGCTGTGGCTGGCGGTGCGCGCCTGGGGCTGGCGGCGCGTTACCCGCGTGCTGCTGGCGCTGTGGCCGGCGGCGTGCGCGCTGGCGGCGGTGACTTTGGCGCTGCAATACGTCAATCGCGCAGCCATGCAGCCGCTGCCCGATGCCGTCGCCGCCGTGGTGCAGGCCCGCCCGTACCCCAGCACCGAGCGCGGCCCCGGCGGCGCCATGACGGTGCTGACGCTGCCCGGCGACGCCGAGCCGCGCCGCGTGCTGCTGGAAGGCGCCGATGCGCGCGCCCTGCCGCCCGGCCAGCCGCTGCGCCTGCAACGCGCGCAAGGACGCTTCTGGGGCGAGTACGTCACCGGCTCCGACGCACCGCTGGCGCCGCGCGTCGAAGAGCAGGATTTGGCGCCGCCCCAATAGAGCGGTTCATGCACATTCTTGCGCCGCCTGCCCCCATCCCAGCCTTCCTCCAGAAGGGGAAGGAGCAAGATGTGGAAACGCCAGCAGATCAAGTGACTGCTGCTTGCTGTCATGCAGCGCGATTTGATGCACGCCGGTGCGCAGCAGTCTTGATTGATCCTCCACTGCTGTGGTGAAACCATGGAGGATGGCAAAATGAGCAAAATAATGCCAACGCCTACATCATTTAAAGACAACCGGGCAACCGCAGGCGTGGAGCGTGGGGGCGACCTGCCCGACGCCGGGCCGCCCCAAGGCGGGCAAGCCCCCTCGGGGGGCAGCGAAACAGCCGCAGGCGTGGAGCGTGGGGGCAACAACCTGCCCGCCGCCGGGCCGCCCCAAGGCGGGCAAGCCCCCTCGGGGGGCAGCGCACCTTGCGCAGCAGGGGAGCGTGGGGGCAACAGCATGAACACCATCTCCGTCACCGTGGCTTATGCGCCGGCTGCGCGGCAGGTGTGCGAGATCAGCCTGAGTCTGCCCGCAGGCAGCACCGTGCGGGCGGCCATCGAGGCCAGCGGCCTGCGCGCGCGCCATCCGGGCATTGACCTGGCGTCGGGCCACGTCGGCGTATGGGGCCGCAAGGCGCCGCTGGATCAGCCGCTGCGCGAGCGCGACCGGGTGGAAATCTGGCGCCCTCTGCGCGTGGACCCCAAGCTGGCGCGGCGCGAGCGTTTCGGCAAGCAGGGCGCGCGCGCCGCCGGCTTGTTTGCCAAGCAGCGGCCTGGCGGCAAGCCGGGTTATTGAGACAAGGGGCTATTTGCAGTCGGAGGCGATGACTTTTTGCAGCCGGCTCGACTCGGCGGCCCGCTGCTCGTCATCCATGACTTCGTTCTCGCCTTTGTCGTTCATGCGGCGAATGCGCATGCCGGAGTCCAGCGTGGCCTTGGCGTCCATGGCGCGCTTGCAGTTTTCGGCGCGGGCAGCGGCTTGGCGCTGCTGCTCGGCCTTCTGCTTGGCGGCTTCTTCGGCCTCAGCCTGCTTTTTCTTTTCTTCCAGCGACTTGTCCACGCCCGCGGGCTGGCTGGCCGCGGGCGCGGGGCTGGAGGCGGCTGCATCCGGCGCCGGCTGGCTGTGCACGACCTTGGCGTTGCTGCCGCGCGGTTGCGACAGCACGTTCTTTTCAGGTATGTCGGCGGGCGGCGGGCGGTCGCTGAACATCCGGCGGCCATCCTTGTCGATCCATGAATACTGGGCGAATGCCGCCGAACTGGCGGCCAGGACAAAGCCAACGATCAGGACAGAGGATATTTTTTTCATGGCGACGCAGTGTATTGGCCGTGGCAACGACGGCTGCCAATGTACCACTTCGGCGGCGCCTTCAAGCCGACCGGCGGTAAGCATTCACACGGTCATGACGCGCCGCCTGCGGCCCGGCGGTCATAGGTAAAATCCTTCTTTTGGAGCCATCCACCATGCGCCTTCTTGGCAAAGCGCTGACCTTCGACGACGTGTTGTTGGTGCCGGCGTACTCCCAGGTCCTGCCCAAGGACGTCAGTCTTTCCACCCAGTTCAGCCGCAACATTCGCCTCAACCTGCCCCTGGTGTCGGCGGCGATGGACACCGTCACCGAGGCGCGCCTGGCCATCGCCATGGCGCAAGAGGGCGGCATCGGCATCATGCACAAGAACCTCACGCCGCAGGAACAGGCCGCGCAGGTGGCCAAAGTCAAGCGGTATGAATCCGGCGTGCTGCGCGACCCGGTGGTCATCACGCCCGAGCACACCGTGCTGCAGGTCATGCAGTTGTCCGACGATCTGGGCATCAGCGGCTTTCCGGTCATCGACCAGGGCCGGGTGGCGGGCATCGTCACCGGGCGCGACCTGCGCTTTGAAACCCGCTACGACCTGCCGGTGCGTGACATCATGACGCCGCGCGAGCGCCTCATTACCGTGCGCGAGGGCACCAGCCACGAGGACGCCAAGCGCCTGCTCAACAAGCACAAGCTGGAGCGCCTGCTCATCATCGACGATGCCGACCGGCTGAAGGGCCTCATCACCGTCAAGGACATCACCAAGCAGACCAGCTTTCCCAATGCGGCGCGCGACGAAAACGGCCGCCTGCGCGTCGGCGCCGCCGTGGGCGTGGGCGCCGGCACCGAGGAGCGCGTCGAGGCGCTGGTCAAGGCCGGCGTGGATGCCCTCATCGTCGATACCGCGCACGGCCACAGCCAGGGCGTGATCGAGCGCGTGCGCTGGGTCAAGCGCAACTACCCGAAGGTGGACGTGATTGGCGGCAACATCGCCACCGGCGCCGCCGCGCGCGCGCTGGCCGAGGCCGGCGCCGATGGCGTGAAGGTTGGCATCGGCCCCGGCAGCATCTGCACCACCCGCATCGTGGCCGGCGTCGGCGTGCCGCAAATCACCGCCATCGACAACGTTGCCGCCGCGCTGCAAGGCGCCGGCGTGCCGCTGATCGCAGATGGCGGTATCCGCTACAGCGGCGACATCGCCAAGGCCATTGCCGCCGGCGCCAACAGCGTGATGATGGGCGGCATGTTCGCCGGCACCGAGGAAGCGCCCGGCGAAATCGTGCTGTTTCAGGGCCGCAGCTACAAAAGCTACCGCGGCATGGGCAGCATCGGCGCCATGCAGCAAGGCAGCGCCGACCGCTACTTTCAGGAAAGCAGCACCGGCAACCCCAATGC
>WRJY01000216.1 GCA_009778355.1 Desulfovibrionaceae bacterium
GGTGATGCGGGCGTTCTTGGCGGGGCGCTCGATCAGCACGCGCGAGACGGCGGCGTTCTTGAGCTTGCCCTTGAGGTACTCGCGCACCTCGACGTCCTCGGCCAGCATACCGGCGAAGTCGCGGTTGTTGGCGTACCAGCGGCTGGCCCAATTGCGGCTGACCGACAGACGGAAGCCGGTCGGATGGATTTTCTGTCCCATAGTCTTTACTATGCCTTCCCGATTCAGTTGCCGACCGTCACGTACACATGGCACGTGGGCTTGGACAGGCGGGCGCCGCGGCCCTTGGCGCGAGCCGCCGACCGCTTGAGCGTGGCGCCTTGCTCGACGTAGATGGTCTTGACGCTCAACTCGTCGATGTCGGCGCCGTCGTTGTGCTCGGCGTTGGCAATGGCCGACTCCAGCACTTTCTTGATGATGACGGCGGCCTTCTTCTGCGTGAAGTTGAGCGTGTTCAGCGCCTGATCCACTTTCTTGCCGCGAATCAGGTCGGCCACCAGCCGGCCCTTGTCGGCCGACAGGCGCACGCCACGGAGGACTGCACGTGTTTCCATGGTCTCTGCTTTCCTTTACTTCTTGGCCTTTTTGTCCGCCGCGTGACCCTTGAAGGTGCGCGTCAGGGCAAATTCGCCAAGCTTGTGACCGATCATCTGGTCGGTGATATAGACCGGCACGTGCTGCTTGCCGTTGTGCACGGCAATCGTCAGGCCGATGAACTCGGGCGCGATCATGGAGCGGCGCGACCAGGTCTTGATGGGTTTTTTGTCCTTGCCAGCCACAGCCTTGTCGACCTTGGCGAGCAGGTGGTGGTCCACAAACGGACCCTTTTTCAGAGAACGAGTCATTTGCGGAGGTCCTTATTTCTTGCGACGCGAGACGATCATGTTCTGCGTGCGGCGGTTGTTGCGGGTGCGGTAGCCCTTGGTCAGGTTGCCCCATGGATCGACTGGCGCGCGGCCCTCGCCGGTGCGGCCCTCGCCGCCGCCGTGCGGGTGGTCGACCGGGTTCATCACCACGCCGCGCACGGTCGGGCGGATGCCCATCCAGCGCTTGACGCCGGCCTTGCCGAGCTGGCGCAGGCTGTGCTCTTCATTGGCGACCTCGCCGATGGTGGCGCGGCATTCGATGTGCACCTTGCGCACCTCGCCCGAGCGCATGCGCACCTGGGCATAGACGCCCTCGCGCGCCAGCAGCGTGGCCGAGGTGCCCGCCGAGCGGGCGATCTGCGCGCCGGCGCCGGGCTTGAGCTCGATGCAGTGAATGGTCGAACCCACCGGAATGTTGCGGATGGGCAGCGTGTTGCCGGCGCGGATCGGCGCCTCGGCGCCGCTCATGAGCTGGCTGCCGACCTCCACGCCGCGCGGCGCGATGATGTAGCGGCGCTCGCCATCGGCGTAGCACACCAGGGCGATGTGGGCCGAACGGTTGGGGTCGTACTCGATGCGCTCGACCTTGGCGGCGATGCCGTCCTTGTTGCGGCGAAAGTCCACCACGCGGTAATGGTGGCGATGACCGCCGCCCTTGTGGCGCGTGGTGATGTGGCCGTTGTTGTTGCGGCCAGCCTTCTGGTGCTGGGGTTCGAGCAGCGGCGCGTAGCCTTCGCCCTTGTGCAGGCGCTCGCGCGTGACCTTCACCATGGCGCGGCGGCCGGCGGAGGTCGGTTTCATTTTGATGACAGCCATGATTTACGCGGCCTCCCCGGACAGGTTCAGCTCCTGGCCTTCCTTGAGCATGACATACGCCTTGCGCACGTGGTCGCGGCGGCCAACGGTGCGGCCAAAGCGCTTGGTCTTGCCTTTGATGTTGGCAACGCTGACGCCCTCGACCTGCACGTTGAACAGCAGTTCGACCGCGGCCTTGATCTCGGGCTTGGTGGCGTCGCGCAGCACCTTGAAGGTGACGGTGTTGGATTTTTCGGCCACCAGGGTGGCCTTCTCGGAGACGACAGGCGCGACGAGCACCTGCATCAGGCGGCCTTCGTCGAACTTGCGCTCGGCCGGCGTGGGATTGATGCGGCTCATGCGAACATCTCCTTGAGCTGGTCGATGGCGCCCTTGGTGACCAGCACCTTCTTGTAGTGCACCAGCGACACCGGATCGGCATAACGCGGCTCGATGACCAGCACGTTGCCGAGGTTGCGCGAAGCCAGATACAGGTTCTCGTCCACCTGGTCGGCGATCACCAGCACGGAATCGAGCTTCATGTCCTTGAATTTCTGCGCCAATTGCCTGGTCTTGGGCGAATCGACCTTGATCGACTCGACCGCCGACAGGCGGCCTTCGCGCACCAGTTGCGAGAAAATCGACGCCATGCCGGCGCGATACATCTTCTTGTTGATCTTCTGGCCGAAGTTTTCGTCCGGCTGGTTCGGGAAGATGCGCCCGCCCCCGCGCCACAGCGGCGAGGACGTCATGCCGGCGCGCGCGTTGCCGGTGCCTTTTTGGCGGAACGGCTTTTTCGTGCTGTGCCGGACCTGCGCACGGTCCTTCTGGGCGCGGGTGCCCTGGCGCGCGTTGGCCTGGTAGGCTACCACGAGCTGGTGCACCAGCGCCTCGTTGTAGTCACGGCCAAACAAGGCCTCGGGCGCGTCCACCCTGGACGCTGCCTGACCCTGCTCATTCAAGAGTTCAAGCTGCATGTCTTAGGCTCCCTCTTTGTTGGCCGACGCCTTGACCTTGACGGCCGGACGCACGGCGACGAAGCCGCCGCGCGAACCGGGCACGGCGCCCTTGATCAGCAGCAACTGGCGCGCCTCGTCGATGCGCACCACGTCCAGATTCTGGGTGGTCACGGTCTCATCGCCCAAATGACCGGTCATCTTCTTGCCCGGAAACACACGGCCCGGATCCTGCGCCATGCCGATGGAGCCAGGAACATTGTGCGAACGGCTGTTGCCGTGCGAAGCGCGCTGCGAACCGAAGTTGTGGCGCTTGATGGTACCGGCGTAGCCCTTGCCGATGGAGGTGCCCTGCACATCCACCTTCTGGCCGACGGCGAACACCTCGGCCACCGGCAGCGTGGCGCCGGCGGCGTATTTGCCGGCAACGTCGCCATCGACACGGAATTCACGGGTGATTTCACCGGCTTGCACGCCCGCCTTGGCGAGGTGGCCGGCTTGCGGCTTGGTCACGCGCGATGCCTTGCGCGAACCGAACGTGACCTGCAAGGCCACGTAGCCATCGTTGTCAGGGGTTTTGACCTGGGTGACGCGGTTGTCCGACACATCGACCACCGTGACGGGCACTGCATCGCCGTCATCGGTGAACACACGCATCATGCCCACCTTGCGCCCCAGCAACCCCAATCGATTGCTTTGACTCATTAGTTGCTCCTGAACTCTCGCCGCCCCGAGCTGCAATTGGCCGGAAGGCGTTTGGTGTGCGAAAGAGGGTTGAAAAAGCCCTACCTGAAATTTCGGGTAAGCCTTGTATTGTAGCGCAAGTTTGCCGGGAAGGCAAACGCGGTCTGTCATTACAAGCGTCGATGCCCTCAAGGGCGCACGTTTGGAGCGCCCGGCATGGGCGTTCATCCTGGGGCGCTTGAGGTAGACATACACGGCGGCGGCGGGTACGATCCGGGCGAACTCGGGCTTGAACGCGGAACCGTTGGCGCAGGTCAGGGAAATTTTTGCGAACGATCACGCGCTGGCAACTTGCGCGTAATATTGTGAGGGTATGCGGGAATACACGCGCAGCACTCGAGTGTCAGGAGACTTCATGAATTTTCAACAGGCTTTCACGCCGTGGCTGGACTTGGCCAAGGCCCTGCCCATACCCCCCGCGCAGCAGGGCTTGGCCGAATCCTGGGCGAAGGCGCTCCAGCAATTTCAGCCCATGACCGCGGGCCAGCCGGACGGGAACGCCGCGCAGTTGCCGCTGCCGCCATTGAGCTTTCCGCCCGAGCAGTTGGCGCAGTTGGAACAGGAATACGTCAAGGACGCGACCGAGCTGTGGAACCAGAGCCTGCGCGCCACGCTGCAACTGAAAGACCCCCGTTTCAGCGGCCCGGCCTGGGCGCAGAACCCGCTGGCGTCGTTCACCGCCGCCGTCTATCTGCTGAACGCCCGCGTGTTGATGCGCATGACCGAGATCGCGCAAGGCGATGCCAAGGCCAGAAATCGCCTGCGCTTCACCGTCGAGCAGTGGATCGCCGCGGCGGCGCCGAGCAACTTCCTGGCCTTCAACCCCGACGCGCAGCAAAAGGCCATCGACACCCAGGGCGAGAGCCTGGCCAAGGGCCTGGCCAACATGCTGCACGATGCCCGGCAGGGCCACATGTCGATGACCGACGAGAGCCTGTTCGAGGTCGGCAGGAACGTCGCCACCACCGAGGGGCAGGTGGTGTTTGAAAACGAGTTCTTCCAACTCATCGAATACAAGCCGCTCACGGCCAGGGTGCATGAAAAGCCCTTTTTGCTGGTGCCGCCGTGCATCAACAAGTACTACATCCTCGACTTGCAGCCCGGCAATTCCTTCATTCGCTACGCGGTCAGCCAGGGCCACCGCACTTTCGTGACGAGTTGGCGCAACCCCGACCAGAGCATGGCGAAAAAGACCTGGGACGACTACACCGAGCACGCCGTCATCAAGGCCATCCACACGGTGCAGGACATCACCGGCGCCAAGACCATCAACGCGCTGGGCTTTTGCGTCGGCGGCACCATGCTGATGACCGCGCTGGCCGTGCTGGCTGCGCGCGGGCAAAAACCGGTGTCGGCGGTCACGCTGCTGACCTCGCTGGTGAATTTCGCCGACACCGGCGTGCTGGACGTGTTCATCGACGAGAACGTGGTGCGCTTCCGTGAAGCGCAGATGGGCGATGGCGGCATGATGCGCGGCAAGGACATGGCCGGCACCTTCAGCTTCCTGCGGCCCAACGACCTGGTGTGGAACTACGTGGTGGGCAACTACCTGAAGGGCGAAACCCCGCCGCCGTTCGACCTGCTGTACTGGAACAGCGACTCCACCAACCTGCCCGGCCCGTATTACGCCTGGTACCTGCGCAACACCTACCTGGAGAACAACCTCGTCACGCCCGGCAAGGCCAGGGTGTGCGGCCAGAAGATCGACCTGCGCAAGCTCGACATGCCGTTTTACATCTACGGTTCGCGCGAAGACCACATCGTGCCCATCGGCAGCGCCTACGCCAGCACCCAACTGGTTCCGGGCAAGAAGCGGTTCACGATGGGCGCCTCGGGCCACATCGCCGGCGTCATCAACCCGCCGGCGGCCCACAAGCGCAGCCACTGGGTGCGCGAGGACGGCAAGTTCCCGAAAGACCTGAACGAATGGATTGCCGGCGCCACCGAAGTGCCCGGCAGTTGGTGGGAAGACTGGGCTGGCTGGCTCAAGGGCCACGCCGGCAAGCTGGCGCCCGCGCCCAAAAGCTGCGGCAAGCCGCCCAAGTACCCGGCCATCGAGCCGGCGCCGGGCCGCTACGTCAAGGCCAAGGCGGAATGAAATTTTGACAAGGAGAGCAAGCCAATGGAAGACATCGTCATCGTTTCAGCCGCCCGCACCGCCGTGGGCAAGTTTGGCGGTTCGCTGGCCAAAGTGTCAGCCGCCGAGTTGGGCAGCATCGCCATCAAGGCCGCGCTGGAGCGCGCCAGACTCACCGGCGAGCAGGTGGGCGAGGTCATCATGGGCCAGGTGCTGGCCGCCGGCGCGGGCCAGAACCCGGCGCGGCAGGCGCTGCTCAAGGCCGGCCTGCCCAAGGCCGTGCCGGCAATGACCATCAACGCCGTTTGCGGCTCGGGCCTGAAGTCGGTGATGCTGGCGCACCAGGCCATCGCCACTGGCGACTGCGAGATCGTGGTGGCCGGCGGCCAGGAGAACATGAGCGCCAGCCCGCACCTGCTGCCGGGCAGCCGCGACGGCCAGCGCATGGGCGAGTGGAAGATGGCCGACTCGATGATCGTCGATGGCCTGTGGGACGTGTACGGCAATTACCACATGGGCATCACCGCCGAGAACGTCGCCAGACAAGAGGGCATCACGCGCGAAATGCAGGACGCGCTGGCCCTTGGCAGCCAGAAAAAAGCCGCTGCCGCGCAGGAAGCCGGCAAGTTCAAGGACGAAATCGCCGCCGTCTCCATCCCCCAGCGCAAGGGCGACCCGGTGGTGTTCGATGCCGACGAATTCATCAACAAGAAAACCACCGCCGAGGCGCTGGCCAGCCTCAAGCCGGCCTTCGACAAGGCGGGTACGGTAACGGCGGGCAATGCCTCCGGCATCAACGACGGCGCTGCCGCCGTGGTGGTGATGAGCGCCAAAAAAGCCGCCGCGCTGGGCTTGACGCCGCTGGCGCGCATCGTCAGCTACGCCACCGTCGCCCTGGAGCCATCCGTCATGGGCCTGGGGCCGGTCGGCGCCAGCCAGAAGGCGCTGCAACGCGCCGGCTGGAAAGTGGACGACGTGGACCTGTTCGAGCTGAACGAAGCCTTCGCCGCCCAGGCCTGCGCGGTCAACAAACTGCTGGGCGTGGATACCGCCAAGGTCAACGTCAACGGCGGGGCCATCGCCATCGGCCACCCCATCGGCGCATCGGGTTGCCGCATTCTGGTCACGCTGCTGCACGAAATGAAGCGCAGCAGCGCCAAAAAGGGCCTGGCCGGCCTGTGCATCGGCGGCGGCATGGGCGTGGCGCTGACGGTGGAACGCGCCTGAAAATTCGGTTTTTTTAAGTTAGATTAAAGCTGTCACCGCCCATGCGGCGTTGCGACAGTCATCAATTTTGCAATTCAACAAGGAGACGGCAAATGAATCAGAAAGTAGTCTACGTCACAGGCGGCATGGGCGGCATCGGCACGGCGATCTGCCATCGCTTGCACAAGGAAGGGTTCAAGGTCATCGCCGGCTGCGGCCCCACGCGCGATTACCAGAAATGGCTGAACGAGCAAAAAAATCTCGGTTTCACCTTTTACGCCAGCGCCGGCAACGTGGCCGACTGGCAGTCCACCGTGGACGCCTTCACCAAAGCCAGGACCGAGCACGGCCCCATCGACGTGCTGGTCAACAACGCCGGCATCACGCGCGACCGCATGTTTTTGAAGATGACGCGCGAGGATTGGGACGCGGTGATCGACACCAACCTGAACTCCATGTTCAACGTCACCAAGCAGGTGGTGCCCGACATGGTTGAAAGAGGCTGGGGCCGCATCATCCAGATCAGCTCGGTCAACGGCGAAAAAGGCCAGGCCGGCCAGACCAACTATTCCGCCGCCAAGGCCGGTATGCACGGCTTCACCATGGCGCTGGCGCAGGAAATGGCCAGCAAGGGCGTCACCGTCAACACCGTCAGCCCCGGCTACATCGGTACCGACATGGTCCGCGCCGTCCGCCCCGACGTGCTGGAGAAAATCGTCGCCTCCATTCCGGTCAAGCGCCTGGGCACGCCGGAAGAAATCGGCTCCATCGTCGCCTGGCTGGCCAGCGAGGATTCGGGCTTTACCACCGGCGCCGATTTCTCCTGCAACGGCGGGCTGCACATGGGTTGAAAGCCCCGCCGCGTTGCCGGCTTGCGCCCCGCAACCACGAAAATCGTCCGTAGGGGCGGGCCTTGTGCCCGCCCGCA
>WRJY01000217.1 GCA_009778355.1 Desulfovibrionaceae bacterium
CCAAAGGCGCGCAGGCGCCTTTGGAGCCGCAGCGCTCACCCTTGCAGGCACGAGCCTGCCGCGTCCTCGCGTCTTGCCTGGCACGCCGATCACGGTACTGGCGGGCGCATCCAACTGCCGTTTTCAGGTTCAATAAAAAGGAGTGAGAAACCATGCTTTACAAGTTCAAGTCCCAAGCCTGCGCCGAGGTCATCATGCTGCAGCCCGACGCCGAAACCCTGCTGAAGATCATCGGCAAGCTGCCGGGCGCGCAGGGCATCGTCACGGTGGAGCAGATTCCCGGCGCCGTCAGCGCGCTGCGCCAGGCCATCGCGGCGCAGAAGCAAAAGCAGGCCAACGCCCCGAAGGCCGATGACGGCGAAAAGGACGATGGCGACGACAGCGGCGTGTCACTGGAGCGCCGCGCCATTCCGTTCATCGACCTGCTGGAGCGCAGCGCGGCAGCGGGCAAGGACGTGGTCTGGGGCGTGTGAGCGCCGGGAGCGCCCGGAAAACGGACGCCGCTGCCCCAGGCATTCGATGCGCTCCTTGCCGGTCGTGTCCATCATCAGTTGATCGTGGACAGCATCGTCGAACAATCACCCGGCTGGCTCAAGACGGGGCGGGCGGGCGTTGACGCTGAATGGACGGGCGGGTTTTGCATAATGTCCCCGGTCATGAAGCGCCGGGGCGGGCAGGGTCGGTTGTCCGGCTCCGATGAGTCTGACCGCCGAATCCAGTTCCCAGACACCCACCAGGAGAGAGACATGACATTGTTCGACATGACTGGAAAAGTAGCCGTCATCACCGGCTCGACCCGTGGCATTGGCCGCGCCATTGCCGAGCGCATGGCCGAGCATGGTGCCAAAGTGGTGATTTCGTCGCGCAAGGCCGACGTCTGCGTGCAAGTGGCCAAGGAAATCAACGACAAGTTCGGTCAGGCCACCGCTGTCGCGATTGCCGCCAACATATCGTCAAAGGACGACCTTCAGAACCTCGTTGACGAAAGCAACCGCGCGTTCGGCAAGATCGACGCGCTGGTTTGCAACGCCGCCTCGAACCCGTACTACGGCCCGCTGGGCGCGATCTCCGACGATCAGTTCAGAAAGATACTCGACAACAACATTGTCGCCAACAACTGGCTGATCAACATGGTGGTTCCGCAGATGATCGAGCGCAGGGATGGCTCAATCATCATCGTCTCGTCGGTTGGCGGCCTGAAGGGGTCAACCGTTCTCGGCGCCTACTCCATTTCAAAGGCCGCCGACATGCAGCTCGCGCGCAATCTGGCCTGCGAATATGGCAAGCACAATGTCCGCGTGAACTGCATCGCGCCGGGCCTCATCAAGACCGACTTTGCCAAGGCGTTGTGGGACAACCCGGACACCCTGAAAGCCTCGACCGCGCGCTCACCGCTTTTGCGCATCGGCACGCCTGACGAGATCGCAGGCGCCGCTGTATTCATGGCGTCGAAGGCCGGTGACTTCATGACTGGGCAAACCCTGGTGATCGATGGCGGCGCGACGATCAGTTGATCTTGGAACCTGTTCTCAGTCGTAGCTGCGCACGTCCTCGATCACCTTGCCGTCGTTGGGCAGGCTGCCGGGGGCCAGCACCTCGACGTCGCCGCGCAGCTTGGTCACGTCGCGCACGGTTTCGGCCACCCGCTGGGCCAGCCCAGCGGCGGCGGCGCTTTCGACCAGCAGTTTCATCCGGTCGTTGGCCATCTGACCGCTGACCACCAGCCGCGCCTTGGTGATTTCGGGAAATTGCCTGACGATCTCGGCCACCTGCGCCGGGTGCACGAACATGCCGCGAATCTTGGCGGTCTGGTCGGCGCGGCCCAGCCAGCCCCTGATGCGCGTGTTGGTGCGGCCCGTGGGGCAGGCGCCGGGCAGCACCGCCGACATATCGCCGGTGCCGAAGCGGATCAGCGGGTAGTCCGGGTTCAGCACCGTGACCACCATTTCGCCCACTTCGCCGTCCGCCACCGGGTTGCCGGTGCCGGGACGCACGATTTCGACGATGACGTGCTCGTCCAGCACCAGGCCCTCGCGCGCCGCGGTCTCGTAGGCGATCAGGCCGACGTCGGCGGTGGCGTAGCTTTGATAGACGGCCAGGCCGCGCTCGGCGAACCAGTCGCGCAGGCTGGGCGGAAAGGCCTCGCCGCCGACCAGGCCCCTGGCCAGGCTGGAAACATCGGCGCCCGATTCGTCCGCTTTTTCGAGCAGGATGCGCAGAAAGCTCGGCGTGCCGATGTAGCAGCGCGGCCGCAGTTCGGCAATGGCCTGCAATTGCTGCTGGGTCTGGCCGGTGCCGGCCGGGAACACCGTACAGCCGATGGCGCGCGCGCCCGACTCCATGATGAAGGCGCCCGGCGTCATGTGGTAGCTGAAGGCGTTGTGCGCCAGATCGCCGGCGCGAAAACCCGCCGCGTACAGCGCCCGCGCGGCGCGCCAGTAGTCACGCGCCACGCCTTCGGGTTCGTAGATGGGGCCGGGGCTGGCGTACAGGCGCGGCATGGCGGCGCCGTAGCCGATGGCGGCAAAGCCGCCGAAGGCATCGCGCCCCGCCGCGCGGCTGGCCTGCTGACGCGCCAGCAGATCGCTCTTGCGGGTGACGGGCAGCCGCGCCAGTGCCGCGCGCGAATCGACCGCCCGCGCGTCCACCCCCGCCAGCAACTCGCCCAGGGCCGCGCTGGCCGCCTGCGCGTGCGCCACCTGCCGCGGCAGCGCCGCCATCAGCGTCGCCTCGCGCGCCGCCGGATCGCGCGTTTCAAGGGTGTCGAAGTATTCGCTCATTGCCGGTTCCCAATCACATTGTTGATGGCTGCTCGTTGACCGTCAGCGGGGTCTGAAGCCAGAGGCCGCGGAGCAGGCCAGGCCAGGGCAGCCGTGGCCGGGGTTCCACCGGCCAGTGGCTGCGCCCCCTTTCAGGGGGGGCGGCGCAACATCGCGCAGCCAGTGGAGCCTGGGGGCAGCTCATGCCAGCCAGCGCTTGCGCCGCTTGTAGCTCTTGACATCCCTGAAGCTCTTGCGCTCGCCGCCGCCCACGCCCAGGTAAAACTCCTTGACGTCTTCGTTGCTGGCCAACTCGGCAGCCTTGCCGTCCATCACGATGCGCCCGCTTTCCATGATGTAGCCGTAGTCGGCGTATTTCAGCGCCATGTTGGTGTTCTGCTCGGCCAGCAGGAAGGTGACTCGCTCCTTGCCGTTGAGGTCCTTGACGATGTTGAATACCTCCTCCACGATCTGCGGCGCCAGCCCCATCGAAGGTTCGTCGAGCAACACCATGCCGGGGTTGCACATCAGCGCGCGGCCAATGGCGCACATCTGCTGCTCGCCGCCCGAGGTGTAGGCGGCCTGGCTGGCGCGGCGCGTCTTCAGGCGCGGGAAATAGGTGTACACCTTGTCCAGATTGGCGGCGATCTCGCCCTTGTCGCGGCGGGTGTAGGCGCCGGTGAGCAGGTTCTCTTCGATCGTCAGGTGGGCAAAGCAGTGGCGGCCTTCCATCACCTGTACCACGCCGCGCTTGACCAGTTCGGCCGGGGTCAGGTTTTCGATGCGCTCGCCGCGCAATTCGATCACGCCCTTGGTCACCTCGCCGCGTTCGCCCCTGAGCAGGTTGGAGACGGCGCGCAGCGTGGTCGTCTTGCCCGCGCCGTTGCCGCCCAGCAGCGCCACGATGCCGCCTTCGGGCACCACGAGCGATACGCCCTTGAGCACCAGGATCACGTGGTTGTAGATGACCTCGATGCCGCTGACTTGCAACAGTGGCGGCGGCGCTGCCGCGCCGGGGGTGGATGGCGTGGCCGTCATGTCCGCAGCGCCTGAAACCGAAAGAAGCCAAAGGCCGCGGAGCAGGTCGGGCCAGAGTGGTATTTGCAATCGGGCCGCCCGCGCCTTGTCCTTTTTTTCGTCCGCAGCGCCTGAAACCGAAAGAAGCCAGAGGCCGCGGAGCAGGCCGAGCCAGAGTGGCATTTGTAATTGGGCCGCCCGCGCCTTGTCCTTTTTTTCGTCCGCGGCGCTTGAACCCGAAAGAAACCAAAGGCCGCGGAGCAGGCCAGGCCAGCGTGGCATTTGTAATCGGGTTGCCCGCGCCTTGTCCTTTTTTTCGTCCGCGGCGCTTGAACCCGAAAGAAGCCAAAGGCCGCGGAGCAGGCCAGGCCAGGGCAGCCGTGGCCGGGGTTCCCCCGGCCAGTGGCTGCGCCCCCTTCCAGGGGGGAGGCGCAACAGCGCGCAGCGCGTGGAGCCTGGGGGTAGTTCATTCGCATACGCGCGGCTTGATGTTCTTGTCTTTGGCGTACTTGGCCGCGTATTCAGCCACCAGCGGGTCGATGTTGGCCTTGCGCGCCTGGTACCAGTCGGACACTACCACCCACTTGGCGCCGTCCCATTGCGCGATGCGCGCCCAGTCGGTGCCCATGTGGTTGGCGCACGAGGTTTTGACGGGCCGCATGATTTCGCCGAAGCCCAGCGCCTTGATCTTGTCGGCGGTGAGGTCGAGGTGCTCGAAGCCCCAGCGCACCTGCTCCGGCGTCATCACCTTGCCCTTGCCGAATTTCTCCTGCGCGGCGCGGATCGCCTCGACTTGCAGCATCGAGATCATCATGCCGCGGGTGTGCGCCATGACGCCGACCTCGTCGGCGCTGGCTGCCGTGCCCTGGCCCTTGTCGTAGACGAATTTCTTCAGGTCGTCATGCACCTTGTCGTGCGCGGCGCTGTTGTGGATCGTGACCGTGTTGTAGCCCTTGGCGCCGGCGCCGATGTCCTTCACGTCGTGGTCCGAACCGGCCCACCAGATGGCGTACATCTTCTCGCGCGGGAAGCCGCTGGCCTGCGCCTCGCGGATGGCGGCGGGCGTCATCACCCCAGCGCTCCAGAGCAGCGCGTAGTCTGGCCGTTGTTGGCGGATTTGCAGCCAGGTGGACTTTTGCTCGACGCCGGGCGGCGTGACCGGGTACAGCAGCAGATCGAAGCCGTCCTGCGCCGCCTGCTTTTGCAGCAGCAGAATCGGCTCTTTGCCGTAGGGCGAGTCGTGATAGACCAGCGCGATCTTCTTGCCCTTCAGGCTGCCTTTTTCCTTCTTGGCGATGTCTTGCAAGATGGCGTCGGTGGCGGTCCAGTAGGTGCCCAGCAGCGGAAAGTTCCACTCGAACACCGTGCCATCGACCGATTGCGACAGGCCGTAGCCCATGGTCTCGATCGTCACCCGGTCGGTGAAGGCCTTGTCGGTGACGGCGAAGGTGATGCCGGTGGACTGCGGATCGAAGCCCGCCGCGCCGCCGCCCCTGGTTTTCAGGCGGTCGTAGCATTCGACGCCCTTGGCGGCGTCGTAGGCGGTTTCGCATTCCTCGTAGGCCAGCTTGACGCCGTTGACGCCGCCGTCGCGCGCGTTCACCAGCTTCAGGTAGTCCTGCTTGCCGTCGGCCCACGGAATGCCCAGCGGCGCGAACTGGCCCGTTCGGTAAACCAGCAACGGGACGAACTGCTCGGCGGCGGCTTGTGCCCGCGCGGGCGCCGGCAGCGCCGCCGCTGAAAACCCGGCCACCGCGATGGCCGATGCGAGAGCAATGGATTGGAACTGGAACTTCATGCGTTGTCTCCTGTTGCGGGTGGATGAAAGCGGGGGGTCAATGCGGAAACGGCCACAGGCGCAGCTTCTGGCGCGCCGTGGCCCACAGCGCCGCCAGGCCGTGGGGTTCGACGATGAGAAAGAACACGATCAGGGCGCCGAAGATCATGTGTTCGAGAAACGAGGCCGTGCTGGTCGAGACCGGCAGACCGAGCCAGCGCGGCACGAAGTTCAGCAGCAGCGGCAGCAGCACGATGAAGGCCGCGCCGAACAGCGCGCCGGCAATCGAGCCGAGGCCGCCGATGATGACCATGAACAGAAGCTGGAACGACTTGTCGATGCCGAAGGCCGCCGGCTCCCAGGCGCCCAGGTGCACGAAGGCCCAGAGCGCGCCGGCCACGCCGACGATGAACGAGCTGACCGCGAACGCGCTGAGCTTGGCGTAAACCGGGCGGATGCCGATCACCGCCGCCGCCACGTCCATGTCGCGCATCGCCATCCACTCGCGGCCAATGGCGCCGCGCACCAGGTTCTTGGCCATCAGCCCAAGCAGCGCCAGCAGTGTCAGGCACAGCAGGTATTTGCGCGCCGGCGTGTCGATCGCCAGGCCAAGAATTTGCAAATCGGCGACGCTGACCGAGCCTGACGACGAGTGGTTGGTGACCCAGGCCACGCGGTTGGTGAACCAGTCGATGAAGAACTGCGCCGCCAGCGTTGCCACCGCCAGGTACAGGCCGCGGATGCGCAGGCTCGGAATGCCGAACAGGATGCCGAAGACCATCGCGCAAAGCCCGCCGCCGATCAGCGCCAGCAGCAGCGGCATACCGTCGATGCGCGCGCTGAGGTTGTAGGCCGCGTAGGCGCCGACCGCCATGAAGGCGCCGGTGCCCAGTGAAATCTGGCCGCAGTAGCCGACCAGCACGTTCAGCCCGATGGCCGCCAGCGACAGGATCAGGAAAGGCACCAGCACGGCCCCGAACAGGTAGTCGCTGGCCAGCAGCGGCACGGCAACGAAGGCCGCCAGCGCCAGCAGCGCCAGCGCGATGCGGTCCTGCGCGACCGGAAAGATTTGCAGATCGCTGCGGTAGCTGGTCTTGAACTGGCCGTTTTCGCGGTAAAACATATTCAGACCCGATCAATGATTTTGTCGCCGAACAGGCCTTGCGGGCGCACCAGCAGGAAGGCCAGCGCCAGCACGTAGGCGAACCAGTTCTCGATGCCGCCGCCGATCATCGGCCCGAGGTAAATTTCCGACAGCTTTTCGCCCATGCCGATAATCAGCCCGCCGAGAATGGCGCCCGGCACCGAGGTCAGGCCGCCGAGGATCACCACCGGGAAAGCCTTCAGCGCCACCAGCGAGATCGAGTACTGCACGCCGAGCTTGGAGCCCCAGATGATGCCGGCCACCAGCGCGACCAGCCCGCCGATCGACCACACGATGACCCAGATGCGCCCGAGCGGAATGCCGATCGACTGCGCCGCTTGGTGGTCATCGGCGACCGCGCGCAGCGCCCGGCCCGTCCTGGTCTTCTGGAAGAACAGCGACAGCAGCAGCACCAGCAGCGCCGCCATCGCCGCGGCGTAGATATCCTCGCGGCTGAGCAGCAGGCCGCCCTGGAAGGTGTTTTCGAGCACGAACATCGGCTCCTTGGGCATGCCGACGTCGATCTTGTAGGTGCTGCTGCCAAACAGCAACTGGCCCGCGCCGTCGAGAAAGTAGCTGATGCCCAGCGTGGCCATCAGCAGCGTGATGCCTTCCTGGTTCACCAGGCGGCGCAGCGCCAGCCGTTCGACCAGCCAGGCCACCAGCGCCATCGCCGCCGCCGCCACGCACGCGGCCAGCAGGTTGACCAGCAGCATGTACTCGATGCCCGTCCACTTCGGAATCCACTCGGCAAAGCGCGCCATCGTCAGCGCCGCGAACAGCACCATCGCGCCCTGCGCGAAGTTGAACACGCCCGAGGCTTTGAAGATCAGCACGAAGCCCAGCGCCACCAGCGCGTAAAGCATACCGGCCATCAGGCCGCCGAAAACCGTTTCGAGAAAGAACCCCAT
>WRJY01000218.1 GCA_009778355.1 Desulfovibrionaceae bacterium
CCACACACAAGGCCGGATACAAGGCAGCAGCCGACTTCTTCACAACACAATGCGGGTTACTACCTATTGCCGGGAGGCATCCATACAAGCACGCCCATGCTGGGCGCACCACAACAAAGAGGGGCCAGCGGCTCCTCTTTGTTGTGAGATTCTGACGCAGATCAGATCTTCTGGTTCTGCTTGACGTCCCACCAGTTGGACAAGGCTTACCAGAACGCGCAGGTCAACTCCGGCAAGCAAAACGCGCGGCTGAAGCACGACAAGGCGCTGGGCCGCATGGTGCTGGAGCTGCTGCGGACGCGCGCATGCGGCGATTTTGTATGATCCCAGCATCCTGGACCCATCCCTCCACTTCCCCTTCCAAGGAGACAGTCCGTTATGTCCCGCACCTTCATAGCCCACAGCGCATTGGGCGACAAGCTGGAGTTCCGGAGGTTGACAGGCGATGAATACATGGGCAAGCCGTTCGAGTTCAAAGTGGACTTGTTATCCGACAGCGACAGCATCGACCCCAAAGCCCTGCTCGGCACCGACCTGACAATCGAGATTGACCTGACCACCGAGGCTGGCGGCGGCACTCGATATCTCTCAGGGCAGGTCACCGCCTTCAGGTTCGCCGGGCGAGAAGGTGACTCCTACCTCTACAAAGCCATATTACACCCCTGGCTGTCGCTGGCCGCCTTCCATACCGACTTCAAAATCTTCCAGTTCAAAACCGTCCCCGACATCGTGCAGGAAGTACTGGCCCCTTACGGCTTCATCGTAGAAAACAGGCTGTCCTACCAGTACCGCACTTGGGACTATCTTGTTCAATACGGCGAATCTGATTTTGACTTTGTCAACCGCCTGCTTGAACACGAAGGCGCCTATTACTACTTTGCGCACCAGATGGGCAGCCACAAAATGATATTGGCTGACGATATTGGCGGCCACACTTCGCTGCCCGGTGTCAGCACCATCCCCTACTACCCCGGCAACCGCGCTGCCCACGTCCACGATGAGGACTACATCGACGGCTGGAACGCCACGCAGGGCATTGCCAGCGGCAAGTTTGCTGCAGACGACTACGACTTCACCAAGCCGCGCGCCCTGCTGGATACCCGCCAGAACCGACCGGCAGGCCACAGCCAGGACTCCTATGAAGTTTTTACCTGGCCCGGCGGCTACACCGAGATGGGCGATGGCGAACAGTACGCCCGCGTGCGCATCGAACAGCAAAAGGCCCAGAGGGAAACCATCCACGGCACCGGCAACGCCCGCAACCTGGCCCCAGGCTACCTGTTCAACCTGACCAAGTACCCGCGCGCCGACCAGAACCAGCGCTACCTCATTACTGGGGCCAGCTACCACTTCACCGAGAACGTGCGCCGCAGCGATGGCGGTGGCGGCGACAGCCCCACCACCTACCGGCTGGAAATCGACGCCGTGCCCAGCACCGTGCCCTGGCGCAGCAAGGTCTCCACCAGGAAACCCAGCACCACCGGCCCGCAGACAGCGGTAGTTACCGGTCCTGCGGGCGAAGAAATCTACACCGACAAGTACGGCCGCGTCAAAGTGCACTTCTTCTGGGACAGGCACGGAACGAAAGACGAGAACTCCAGTTGCTGGATCCGGGTCAACCAGGTCTGGGCCGGGGCGGGCTACGGCAGCATGCACATACCGCGCATCGGGCAAGAGGTGATCGTCGATTTCATCAATGGCGATCCCGACTACCCGCTGATCACAGGGCGCGTGTACAACGACCTGCAGATGCCGCCGTGGAACCTACCGGACAACAAGACCCAAAGCGGCACCAAGAGCCACAGCAGCAAAGGCGGCGCCGATGGCCCCGGCCTGAAAGCTGGTGCGGGCGATACCAACGTCATCCGCATGGAAGACATGAAGGGCAGCGAACAGCTTTGGTTCCACGCCCAGAAGGATCAGCTCACCGAAGTCGAGCACGACGAAGACAAGTGGGTGGGCAACGACAGAAGAAAGACCGTTGACGGCGATGAGACCAACGTCATTCACAAGAACCGCACCGAGACGGTGGACATTGACGAGACCATCACCATTCACGGCAATCGCACGGAAGTGGTGGACAAAGATGAGACCATTACCATCCACCAGAACCGCACGGATACGGTGGACATGAATGAAACGCGCACTGTCCATCAGAACAGGACGCGCACGGTCGATCAGAACGAAACGGTCACCATCCATCAAAACCGCAATAAAACGGTTGATAACAGCGAGACCGACAGAATCGGCGACAACTGGTTCATCACTGTAGGTAAATTCAAGCTTGAAAACATTGGCATGGCCTATATGCAGAACGTGGGTCTTGCCAAAATGGTCAATATCGGCGCTGCCTACAACGTGAACGTGGGCGCGATGATGATGACCAACGTGGTTGGAAACCAGACCACCAACGTGCTGAGCAACCGCTCGGTGACCGTGACCAAGGATCAGACCACCCACATCAAGCAGAACAGCAAGACCACGGTGGATGAGGTCAAGACGCTGAAGGTAGGCAAGGAGATGGCCGTGGACGTGGGCGATGCCATCGAGATCAAGTGCGGCGCTGCGGTGCTGCGTATGACCAAAGATGGCACCGTGCAGATCAACGGCAAAACCATCAACGCCGTAGGCAGTGCCGACGTAACCATCGCATCGCCCAAGACAGACATCAATCCAGCCTGACGACCGCACTGGAGCGCGATCATGACAGTTCAAACCATACCTTCCCGGCAAACCGAACCAGCGCCGCAGTCTGCCCACGGGCAAGAAGTGGCCTGCGTGCAAGCCACCGTCATCGACGTTCAAGGCCCCGCGCAGTACCTGGTGCGGATAGGCCATGAATCATTGCCCGCCATTGCAGGCACGGTGCTGCCCGCGTTGGTGCAAGGGGACGTGGTGGTGGTTTACCGGTCTGCCGGCGCGGATGCAGTAGCCATTGCCGCCTTGCTGCAGCCCGCCGATGGCGCTTCGCTGCAAGAGCGCCCCATCGCGCTGCGCTCAGGCCAGAGCATTACTTTGGAAGCCGGGCCGGCGCTAGTTAAACTGAGTGCTGATGGCTTGGCCCGCATCGTGGCGCACAAGATCGAACATGATGCCCGCGACCTGTTCGACGTCGATGCGGCGGAAGTGCGGATCAACTAGACATGGTCCAGATGCACGGTCACAGGGTTTGCCAAGGCGATCGGCGTCCCGGCAATGACGTGCCGCCAGACCAGGATCAGGCGATCCGCTTCCGGTTCCACGATCACCGTGTCGAAGCCTGGCCGGATCGTCTCGACGTGTGCGCCATTGGTCATGGATATGACAGGCGCGATGCCCGGCAGCGTGACATCGAACTGGCCATCGGCACTCATGTTCTGCAGCCGTATCCGGGCACCTGGTTCCACGCTGGAGCGCTCGAACTGAAGCTTCGGATGCGCACAGTTCCAGTAGCGTTCGTCAAAGTTGGGTGGCATCCTGCTTTCGAGGCCAGGCGCGCAATCCTTGCCCTTGCCAGGGTACGACCCGGCATAGCCCAGGCGCGGCGACCAAGCCCGGTCATAGGTTCCAAAGCCTGCCGGAGTCACGGCTTCATCGGGCGCGCGCGAGATATCGCCCGACCATTGGACTGGGCTGGCCATCGTTTTTTGCGGATGCGCCGCCAGCTCATGTCCGGGAGCCAGGCAGGCCAGTGCCACCCGTTCCACCGGTGCGGCATTCGACAGCGACCAGCCGAGGACCTTGCGCCAGTAGCGCGGCCCAAACACGCGGGCATGAACCGGCCTGTTGCCGCCCACCTGCAAGCTCACCTCGAACTGGCTGGCCGGACGCTGCCCGGGCGGGTAGGCGAAACCATTGACGATCAGGTCAGTCAGGGGCTTGACGGACGCCCAGTCGGCTTCAAACCGGATGCAGTGCCGCGGGTATTCCGGCTCGTCGAAATAAACGTCCGCCGTCAATACCGGGACCCGTTCGCGCTCAGCCACGCGGCCCTGCCGGTCGAACGTTCCCTTGACGACGACGACGCTCTGCGCCCGCCCGTTCCGGTCATGCGAGGGCATCAGCCCCACTGCCAGGGGAGTCAGGTTCTCGATCACGTTCATGGCGCGAAGAATTTTGACGGAGTTGCCGATTCTGCCGGAAAGAGCCGCCCATGAGCACCGTCATTACGCTTCCGGTCGTCACGGCTTCGCGCATCGAGGCGCTGCGCGAGCCGGTCGCGCGCGCCACCCGGTCGCTGTGTACGCAGTACTGGCGCAGGCAAGTATTGGCGCAAGCGCCAGGGCATCGGCTCGATGCGCTCGACGTCTTTGACGTCAGCATCATGCAATCCCTGGCAGTCATCAAGGAACACCTGCTGCATGACGCTGTCGAGCCGAGCGCGCTGGAGCAAAGCGTCGCCGAGGTCGAGAGCGAAATCAAGCAGCCGGACGTCACCTGTTTTGCGCTTACCTGCCTGTCGGCGCTGCTGCTTCAGCTTGGCCGCGCGAACCAAGCCGAACTCTGGCCGGCATGTGCCGACCGGTTCAAGGTCTTTTCCACAGAAGTCGTCGATGGGCTGCGCTTTTGCTTCAATGCCGCCGTGGGAGACGCGCTGGCCCAGGAACTGCAACGGCAGAACAGCGCACTGCGCCAGCCCGGCGCCATCGGCCTGGCATTCAGGCTGGGCATTGCGCGCCCGGCGGTATCCGACGGCTTTGCCCAGATTGCCGCATCGCTTGCCAAGGATGCACCTGGCGGCCTGGCGGCGCTGTGCGCCTGGCGCTGCACCGGCGTTGGATCGGAGCAGCAGGCGCTGAGCAGTCTGGATGCCGGCGGCAACGCCGAGGCTGCCCTCTACGCCCTCGAATTGATGAACAGCAAGCGCGGCTTGGCTGCCGCACGCGCGCAAATGGCGCGCGGGTATTCGCCTGCCGCGCTGGCCTTGTGCGCCGTCAAGGCGCCGCAAGAAACGCAAGCGGCCCTTGCGTCGGGCCAGTGGCGCGACGCGCTGGGCTTTGACGGCGCCTGTTATGCGTGGGCCTTGTTGGGCGACTGGCCCGCGCTGCTCGACCACGCGCAAACGCTCGACTGGGACGACGAAACCGCGTGCCGCGCGCTGGCTGACGGCGTGGCGCTGGTCACCGGCGTTTATGCCGATGGCTTGTACGACATGTCACAACCGCCACAGGCGCGGCAAGCGCGCCTGGCCGAACTCGCGCAAAGCCTGAACCTGCCGCAAGGCCAGAGCGTGCGCATGGGCCTGTCCCGTGCTCAAGTGCTCCTGGAGAGCAGCGCCCCCACCGTGGGCGCGCCGCTGCGCCAGATGCTTTACGTCGAATACGCTTGCCGGGTACGCGCGTTCGTCTACCTCGATGCCACCGACCTGTCCAGCGTGCAGGCGCTGGGCCTGCTGGCGGCAACGCCGTGGGAGCGGCTGCTGCTGCCCAAAAAGAAGGACCAGCGCGCATGAAGCCCCTCGCCATCGTCGCTACCGGCGCTTGCACTCCCGTCGGCACGCGGGCCTGGCAAACCGCCTGCGCCGTAACGGCGCGGCAATCGGCCTTCACGCGGCTGCAGATGCCCGACCACATCGACCACCAGGCTAGCGTTGCGCGCCTGAGCGCCATCCCCGATGCAGAGGCCGGCACCGAGCGGCTGATCCGCCTGGCCGCGCCGGCTTTGCGCGAGGCGCTGCAAGCCGAGCCATCGGTCTGGCCGCTCGAGCGGCCCATGATGCTGTTCATGGCCCTGCCCCAGCGGCTCGAAGAACTGCCTGACGGCTACATCGACGCCGGGCGTTTTCAACTCGAACTGCCGCGCGCGCTCGACCTGGCCGCCGAATACCTGCCCATGCGCGTTTTTGAAGGCGGCGCGGCAGCCGGCGCCGATGCCCTTGCTGCGGCCTACCAGTTCATGCAAAAAAAACCCGCCGCGCAGCAAGTGCTGATCGGCGGCGTGGACAGTCTGGCAGATACGCAAGTGGCGCAAAGCCTGTACCGGCGCGGCTGGCTCAAAGTCAACCGGCACAGCGAAGGCTTCATGGCCGCCGAAGGCGCGGCCTTCGTGCGCCTGGGCCGAAGCGCCGCCGGCGGGCAAGAATGCGCGCTGGTCTATCCCCCCGGCTTCGGCCAGGAAACCGCCCCGCGCGTAGGCAGCGCCGACCTGCTGCCCGGCACGGGCCTGATCGAAGCCGTGCATCAGGCTTTGAAAGCAGCCAACCTGAACGCCGACGCCCTGCACGCCTTTTGGAGCGACATCGACGGCAGCCCGTGGCGCGGCAGCGAAGCAGCCAGCCTGAGCGCCGCGCTGGCCGCCAGCGGCGGCCTGCCTGCGGTGGACGACCCGGCGGCCTTTGTGGGGCAAATGGGCACCGCGTGGCTGCCCTTGATGCTGAGCCTGTTTCACGAAATGCGGCAAGCCGCCCGCCACCCCCTGATGCCGCAGAGCCTGGCCGGACACACGGCGCTGCAAAGCGTCACCGGCCTGGACGAACGGCTGGCCGCATGGGTATGCGCCTGGACGCCGGCGCATCGCAGCCCAACCTGAGCGCACGAGAAGTCAATCACCATGGCCACCTACGTCAATGATCGCCGGGCGACGCACCAGGGGCGCACGCCGGCGATGATTTTCTCGCCGCCCAATCCGATCTATCTCAAGAGCGGGGGCGTGGCGCCGGTGCTCAATGTGGCGCACGCGCCCGGTCTGCAAAACGGCACCGTCACCTTCAAGATCGGCGGCAACCCGGTGTCGGTGCAAGGCACCCGGTTTGATTCGATTCCTGCCACGCCCGACAAGATAGCGGGTGTGGCCGGTGTGCGTTCAGGCGTGGTCGGCGGCGCGGCCGAGCCCACCAGTTGGAGCGGCGACACCAAGTTTGAAAGCCGCGGCAGCGTGCGCGCCTTCGACACCACCAAGTCCAACTCGATGGTGATTGAGCCGGGCTGGGCCCAGCGGCTGTTGATGAAAGCGCTGCCAGAGCCCTACGGCAAGCTGGCGCAGAAGGTGCTGGATAAGTTGCCCGGTGCGTTCATGAACCAATTGTCGGCGCTGGGCGACTCGCTGACCGATCCGGCCATGCTCATCGGTCCGGCGCTCAAGCTGGTGGGCAAATTCGTACCTGGCCTGAACGTACTGGTCGGCGGCGCGGCCATTGCGCAGGCCGGCGAGCAGATAGCCGAGTTGGCCGCCGAAGTCAACGAACTGCTCAAGCCGCCGCTGACTGATGACAAGCTCGACGAAATTGCCGACATCATCGCCAACGGCATAGCCGCCATCACCATCGGCTTCGTGCTGGGCAAGATCGTCAAGCTGGCCAAGCGCGGCGTCAAGGCCGTGGCCAAGCGCATAGACAACAAAGTCAACCCCAATGCGCAGGGGCCGATCATCGACGACATGGCCCCGGGAAAGAAGCGGCCTGCCGGCGATTCCTGCGCTACCTGCGCGCCCGTCATCATTGCCACCGGCGTCAAAATTCTCGATCAGAGCGACTTCACGCTGCCCGGCCCGCTGCCGCTGGTGTGGCAGCGTTATTACCGCTCCAGCGACCGCCGCCCCGGCTGGCTCGGCTGGGGCTGGAGCGTACCGCTGGCCGTCGAACTGGCATTGGCCTACGAAGGCATCCACTACTACGACCCCAAGGGCCGCCGGGGGGAG
>WRJY01000219.1 GCA_009778355.1 Desulfovibrionaceae bacterium
ATGTTGTTGATGAGTTCCATCATGTTCACGGTCTTGCCCACGCCCGCGCCGCCGAACAGGCCGACCTTGCCGCCCTTGGCGAAGGGGCAAATCAAGTCGATCACCTTGATGCCGGTTTCCAGCAGTTCCTGCGAGGGCGACAGCTCGTCGTAGGTAGGCGCCTTGCGGTGAATGGAGGCGGTTTGCGCCAGGTCGATACCGCCGCGTTCGTCGATGGGGTTGCCCAGCACGTCCATGATGCGGCCCAGCGTGGCGGGGCCGACGGGCACGGTGATGGGGTGGTCGGTGTTGGCCACCATCATGCCGCGGCGCAGGCCGTCGGAGGAGCCCAGCGCGATGGTGCGCACGATGCCGTCGCCAAGCTGCTGCTGCACTTCGAGCGTCAGCGCCGAGCCTTCCATTTTCAGGGCGTCGTACACCTTGGGCATGCGGTCGCGCGGGAATTCGACGTCAACCACGGCGCCGATGCACTGAACGATTTTTCCTTGAACTTGAGCCATGTGTTGCTCCAAATAAAACGTGATTTGCGGGTTTACTCTTGTATCGGCTGCGCCACTGCGCCATGCTCAACTCGCGCCGCATGAAACAGGCCCAAAGGCCGCGGAGCAGGCCGGGCAAAGGCAGCCGTGGCCGGGCTTTGCCCGGCCACTGGCCGCGCCCCCTCGCAGGGGGCAGGCGCAACATGGCGCAGCAAGTGGAGCCTGGGGGTGGTCATACTGCGGCAGCGCCGGCGACGATTTCGGACAGTTCCTTGGTGATCGCCGCCTGGCGGGTCTTGTTGTAGACCAGCTTGAGCTCGTTGATCACGTTGCCGGCGTTGTCGGTGGCGGCTTTCATGGCGACCATGCGCGCCGATTGCTCGGAGGCCATGTTCTCGGCCACGGCCTGATAGACCAGCGCCTCGACGTAGCGCACCAGCAGGTCGTCGATGACCGACTGCGCGTCGGGCTCGTAGATGTAGTCCCACGAATGCTGCGAGCCGCTCTGGCGCGTTTCCTGCTCCATTTTTTCGGGCGACAGGGGCAGCAGGGTTTCGATCACCGAGTCCTGCTTCATGGTGTTCACGAAACTGGTGTAGGCGATATAAACGGCGTGCAGTTCGCCCCTGGCGTATTCGTCGAGCAGCGCCTTCACGGGGCCGATCAGCTTGTCCAGGTGCGGGGTGTCGCCCAACTGGGTGACCTGCGACACCACCTTGGCGCCGATGCGGGTCAGGAACCCCAGGCCCTTGTTGCCGATGGCCACGGCATCGACGCTGACGCCGGCGCCCTGCAGATCGCGCAGCTTGGCGGTGACGGCGCGCAGCACGTTGGTGTTCATGCCGCCGCACAGCCCCTTGTCGGTGGTGACGACGATGAACCCGGCACGCTTGACGTCGTTCACTTTCATGAACGGGTGCACGTACTCGGGGTTGGCCTGACCGAGGTTGGTGGCGATGTTGCGCACCTTCTCGGCGTAGGGACGGGCCGCGCGCATGCGGTCCTGCGCCTTGCGCATTTTGCTCGCGGCCACCATTTCCATGGCCTTGGTGATCTTCTTGGTGTTTTCCACCGATTTGATCTTGCCGCGAATTTCCTTGCCGACTGCCATTGGTTGAAGCTCCAGGTGGAGTGTTTAGGCAAAGGTCTTCTTGAAGGCCTCGATGGCGGAGGTGAGTTCGGCCTCGGCCTCCTTGTCCTTGTCGAGCGACTTGCCGCCTTCCATTTTTTGCAGCAGGGCGGCGTGCTTGTCCTTCAGGTAGCCGTGCAGACCGGCCTCGAAGGGCAGCACCTGCTTGATCTCCAGGTCGTCCATGTAGCCCTTGTTGACCGCGAACAGCGAAGCGCCCATCAGGCTGATGGACAGCGGCGAATACTGCGGCTGCTTGAGCACTTCGGTGACGCGCGCGCCGCGGTCGAGCTGCTTGCGGGTGGCTTCGTCGAGGTCGGAGGCGAACTGCGCGAACGCCGCCAGTTCGCGGTACTGCGCCAAGTCGGTGCGGATGCCGCCGGAGAGCTTCTTGATGAGGTCGGTCTGCGCCGCGCCGCCCACGCGCGACACTGAGATGCCCGCGTTGATGGCGGGGCGGATGCCGGCGTTGAACAGGTTGGTTTCCAGGAAGATCTGGCCGTCGGTGATTGAAATCACGTTGGTGGGCACGAAGGCCGACACGTCGCCGGCCTGCGTTTCAATGATGGGCAGCGCGGTCAGCGAGCCGGTCTGGCCCTTGACTTCGCCGTTGGTGAACTTCTCCACGTAGTCGGCGTTGACGCGCGCGGCGCGCTCCAGCAGGCGGCTGTGCAGGTAGAACACGTCGCCGGGGTAGGCTTCGCGGCCCGGTGGGCGGCGCAGCAGCAGCGAGACCTGGCGATACGCCACGGCTTGCTTGGACAGATCGTCGTAAATGATGAGGGCGTCCTGCCCGCGATCGCGGAAGTACTCGCCCATGGTGCAGCCCGAATAGGCCGCCACGTATTGCATGGCGGCGGACTCGGAGGCCGAGGCGGCGACGACGATGGTGTAGTCCATCGCCCCGGCCTGCTCCAGCGAGCGCACCACGTTCTTGATCGACGACGCCTTCTGGCCGATGGCGACGTACACGCAGGTCATGTTCTGACCCTTCTGGTTGATGATGGCGTCGATCGCCACCGCCGTCTTGCCGGTCTGGCGGTCGCCGATGATCAACTCGCGCTGGCCGCGCCCGATCGGCACCATCGAGTCGATGGCCTTCAGGCCGGTCTGCACCGGCTGGCTGACCGACTGGCGCGCAATCACGCCCGGCGCGACCTTTTCAATCACGTCGGTCAGCTTGGCGTTGATCGGGCCCTTGCCGTCGATCGGCTGGCCCAGCGCGTTGACCACGCGGCCAATCAGCTCGGGGCCGACCGGCACTTCCAGAATGCGGCTGGTGCACTTGACGGTGTCGCCCTCGGAGATGTGCTCGTACTCGCCCAGAATCACCGCGCCGACGGAATCGCGCTCCAGGTTCAGCGCCAGACCGAAGGTGGGCTGGCCGCCGGGGGTGGGCGGAAATTCCAGCATTTCGCCCTGCATCGCGTCGGACAGGCCGTGGATGCGGACGATGCCGTCCGTCACCGACACCACGGTGCCCTGGTTGCGCACGTCGGCGCTGATGCCGAGGCCCTCGATGCGGCTCTTGATGAGTTCAGAAATTTCAGTGGGATTGAGTTGCATGACTCTTTCCTTAAAGTCTTGATAAATACCGAGGGCTCTCGCGCCGGCGCGGTTGGCGTCAGGCGGTGAGGGCCGATTTCATTTGTTGCAGACGGGCCTTGACGGAGGTGTCGAGCACTTCGTCGCCCACCACCACGCGCACGCCGCCGATCAGTTCGGGATCGACGTGCACCTGGGTTTCCAGCCGGCGTCCGAAACGCTTTTCCAGCACGGCCTTGAGGCCGGCCAGTTCAGCGTCCGCGATGGGAAAGGCGCTGTAGATTTGCGCGTCCGAGCGCCCGCTTTGCGCGTTGGCCAGTTCGCGGAACTGCTTGGCCACTTCGGGCAGCGCGGCCAGGCGGTCGTTGTCGATCACGGCGCGCAGGAAGTTGGCCCCGTGCTCGGGCAACGGCTGCGGCAGCACCGACGCGACCAGCCGGAACACCTCGGCGGCGTTCACCTTGGGGTTGGCCGCGAACTGAAGCAGTTGCGGAGCGCCGGCGGTGGCCGCGATGGCATCGAGCCAGCCCTGCGTGGCCGTCAGGTCACCGTGGCTGACCTCGAACAAAGCCTCTGCGTACGGCCTGGCGATGGTGGCAAGTTCGGCCATCTCGTGTGTCCTTGGGCTTAAAGCTCGGTCTTCAGGCGGGCCAGCAGATCGGCGTGCACGGCGGGATTGACCTCCTTGCGCAGAATCTGCTCGGCGCCGCGCACGGCCAGCCGGGCCACGTCGTCGCGCAACGCCTCGCGCGCCTGCACCATCTGCTGCTCGGCCTCGGCGCGGGCAGCGGCGATGATCTTGGCGCCCTCGTCGCTGGCGCGGGCCTTGGCTTCCTCGACGATGAGCTGGCCGCGCCGCTCGGCGTCGGCCAGGCGCTGGGCGTTTTCGCTGCGCGTGGCGGCCAGTTCCTGCTCGACGCGCTGATTGGCGGCGGCCAGTTCGCTCTTGGCCTTGTCGGCGGCGGCCAGGCCATCGGCGACTTTCTGGGCGCGCTCGTCCAGCGCCTTGGTGATTGGCGGCCACACAAACTTCATCGTGAACGCCGCCAGCAGCAGGAACACGATGATTTGAACGATTAAGGTACCGGTGATACTCACGGTGGATCCTTCATGCAGCGGCGCTGGGCCGGATAACTCATTTGCGCAGCGGCTCGCGCCAGGCGGGCCGCCGCACCCCAACCCTGTCCGATGCCTCTTACTTCGCCAGGTTGCCGATCTGAGCCAGGAACGGGTTGGCGGTGGCGAACCACAGGGCCAAGCCGGCGCCGATGATGAAGGCGGCGTCGATCAGGCCGGCCAGCAGGAACATCTTGGTTTGCAACTCGCCCATCAGTTCGGGCTGGCGCGCGGCCGATTCGAGGTACTTGCTGCCCATGATGCCGATGCCGATACAGGCGCCGAGCGCGCCCAGACCGATGATCAGGCCGGCGGCCAAAGCGACAAAGCTGATAACTTCCATGATGACTCCTAAGGGACGGGGTTGGTTGACAGAAAAGAAAAACGGGTGCCGCGCGACGATCAGTGCGCGTCATGCGCCTGGCCGATATAGATCAGCGTCAGCATCATGAAGATGAAGGCTTGCAGGGTGATGATCAGAATGTGGAACACCGCCCAGGCCCAGCCGGCAATGACGTGCGCAATGGCCAGCCCGATGCCGGCGCCGGTAAGCGAGAAGGCCCCGCCCATCAGCGCGATCAGCAAGAAGATCAGTTCGCCCGCATACATGTTGCCGAACAGCCGCATACCGTGCGACACGGTCTTGGCGATGAACTCGACGATCTGCATCGCGAAGTTGAACGGGTACAGCGCCCAATGGTTGCCGAACGGCGCGGTGAACAGTTCGTGCACCCAGCCGCCCACGCCCTTGATCTTGACGTTGTAGTACAGGCACAGCAGCAGCACCGCCACCGACATGCCCAGGCTGATCGACAGATCGGCGGTGGGCACCACGCGCATGTAGGCGTGCGGGTTGCCCGAGACCGTTTGCCAGATCGCCGGCAGCAAATCGACCGGCAGCAAGTCCATGGCGTTCATCAGGAAGATCCAGACAAACACCGTCAGCGCCAGCGGCGCCACGAACTTGCGGCTGGCGGCGTTGTGCACGATGCCCTTGGCCTGGTTGTCCACCATCTCGACCAAGAACTCCACCGCGGCCTGAAAGCGCCCCGGCACGCCGGACGTGGCCTTGCGCGCCGCCCGCCACAGCAGCCAGCAGCCGATGGCGCCCAGCACGACGGAGTAAAACAGCGAATCCAGATTGAACACCGACAGATCGAACACGCTCGCGGGCGCGTGATTCTGCAAGTGCGTCAGGTGGTGGACGATGTATTCGCCGGCGGTCATCCCATGCTCCGCGGCGGATTCAACAGCGTGTTCAGCAGCCATCGGTCTTTACTCTCTGCACCTGTCCTTGCCTGGACCTCATCGACTGAGCCAGCGCCAAGCCGACCCAATACACCTTGATCGTCAGCACCAGACCGATCAGCAACGCTGGCCAGTTCGGTGCCCCCAGAATTTTCGGGGCCGCAATCAGCATCCCCACGGCCAGGATCACCTTGACCGCCTCCCACAAAAAAAAGCCTGCCAGCGCCGCGCCCGGAGGAAATCCGGGCGCCGCCCAACGGGCCATCGCCTTTGCAGCCAGCGCCGCCGGAAGCACCCCGACCAGCGCGCCATAGAGCGCCGACCAGGCCGCCTGCGGACTGCCCGTTACCGCCCAAGCCAGCGCCGCCGCCACGAAACCCGTGGCCGCCTGCGCCAGCAACACGCGCGACAGCGGCAACTGCGGATGCCGCTCGCGCCACTGGCGCGCCTGCTGCGCCGTTAGCGGGGTGAAGGCGTCCTCGTCAGCCGCGGCAGTATCCTGCCAGCCTGAAGATTGCCTGGGCGTGGTTCGCGCCATTCCGGATGCAACTTCTGTCATGCCATCTACCGCGCGGTCACGCTCTTGCCACCAACTGCAAAACCGGACGATTATACGTAAGAAAAACCCACACGCCGCTGATTCGCCAGCCCGCGCTGGCCGTGTGCGTCAAAATCGCTGCTTCATGCTCCCTTCATCGGCCATGCCCCCCTGCCGTACCGACGGCCAGCCCGGCCCGGTGTACCGCAAGCTGCACGACGCCTGCCAACGCGCCAAGAACGTCCTTCAATGACCTCCACTCCCGCTCCTCCCCCGCTGCTCGAATTTCCGCTGGACTTCCCGATCAAGGTCGTCGGCGTCAACGAAAACGGCTTCGTCCACGCCATCACCCACATTGCCCGGCAATTCGACCCGCAGTTCGACGCCGCCGCCATCGAACTGCGCGAAAGCGGCGGCGGCAAGTACCTGGGCATCACCATCACCGTGCACGCCACCAGCCGCGAGCAGTTGGACGAGCTGTACCGCGCCCTCAGCACCCACCCGATGGCGCGCTGGGTGTTGTAAATGTCCTCCGACGCCACCACCGTCATCGAACTGGTTCAGGCCAGCGCCGCGGCGCTGCAAGAAGCCGGCGTCGCCTTCGGCCACGGCGCCGCCAACGCCTTCGACGAAGCCGCCTGGCTCGTGCTGTGGCGGCTGCAACTGCCGCTGCACACGCTGGACGAGGTGGCGCAGCGCCCGGTCGCCGCCGCCGGCGCCCAAGCCGTGCGCGCCTTGATCGGCGAGCGCATCGCCACGCGCCGCCCCGCCGCCTATCTCACGCGCGAAGCCTGGCTGCAGGGCGTGCCCTTCTACGTGGACGAACGCGCCATCGTGCCGCGCAGCTTCATCGCCGAACTGCTGGCCGATGGCAGCATCGACCCCTGGCTTGGCGCGCACACGCGGCAAGCGCTCGACCTGTGCACCGGCAACGGCAGCCTGGCGGTACTCGCGGCGCTGGCCTGGCCCGATGTGCGCGTGGACGCAGCGGATATCTCGCGCGCCGCGCTCGAAGTGGCCGCGATCAACGTCGCGCGCCACCGGCTCGGCGCGCGCATCACGCTGCTCGAATCCGACGGCCTGGCCGCGGTGCGCGGCCCCTACGACCTGATCCTGTGCAACCCGCCCTACGTCAACGCCGCGAGCATGGCGCGCCTGCCCGCCGAATACCGCGCCGAGCCTGAACTCGCGCTCGCCGGCGGCGCGGACGGCATGGACTTCATCCGCGCGCTGCTGGCCGGCGCGGCGCAATGCCTCAACCCGCTGGGCGTGCTGGTGCTCGAAATCGGCAACGAGCGCGCGCACTTCGAGGCCGCCTTTCCCCGGCTCGAAGCGGTATGGCTCGAAACCAGCGCGGGCGAAGATCAGGTACTGCTGCTGACGCGGGAAGCGCTGCCCTGACCGAAGCCCCGGCAGGCTTTCGGCATCGAACCTGCCCGCATCGATGAGGCCATCTCGCCCATCAGCCGGGTCAGGAGCGCCGCGTCACCCCGCCAGCAACGCATTCACCCGCCGCACATAAGCGGCCGGGTCGTCGGGCAGGCCGCCTTCGGCCAGCAGCGCCTGGTCGAACAGGATGTG
>WRJY01000220.1 GCA_009778355.1 Desulfovibrionaceae bacterium
GCGCTCATCCCGACATTTACGCCACAGGAATGTGCCAACTTCTTCAAAGCGGCTGGGTATCAAGCTACTTGAAAGGAAAACGCTCTAGGCCGCGCACGATATCGGCGGCGACGCCGCTCACCGGCGCCTTGGCGTTGCGGATGGACGCGGGCGTTGCAGGCGGCGCGCGTGGCGAAGGCGGCGTTGCCATAATGCTCCGCATGGACGACATCGTCAGGCAGGCCATTGCCAAATGGCCCAACGTGCCCCACTGCTACGGCTGGCTGGGGCTGGACGCGCGCGGCAACTGGTACATGCGCGACGACCGCGCGCAGGCGCTGGGGGCGTTTGCCAGCGGCGCGCCGGGGGCCAAGGGCTCGCTGCTCCGGCACGAAAAACTCATCGACTTCATCCAGCGCAACTACGAGGCCGATGCCGACGGCCAGTGGTTCTTCCAGAACGGCCCACAGCGCGTGTACGTCGAACTGGAGGTCACGCCGTGGGTGTGGCGCGTGGCCCCTGATGGCAGCGTGGCCGCGCACACCGGCCAGAGCGCGCGGGCGCGCGAGTTGCTGATCGACGAGGCGGGGCGGGTGTACCTCGTCACCGACCTGGGCCTGGGCCTGGTGCACACGCAGGACGTGGGCGCGGTGGCCGATGCGGTCGAGCAAGGCCGCTGGCAGCCGCGCCAGGTCAGCCTGGCCGAATTGCCCGCGCGGCATGGCTTCGTGCCCAGCCCGCAGGCGCGCAGGGGCGGCAAGACGCCAGGCCCATGACGAGACCGCCGGCGCTGCCAGATCCCTTGCAGCGGATCGGCGGTCAAGCAGGGCGTCAAGGGCCTTTCAGTTTGCGGCGGTGGATTGGCCGGGCGCCGGTTCTTCCTGCCAGCCGCCGCCGAGCGCCTTGTACAGCATGACTTCGTTGGTGCGCTCGGCCAGCCGGGTTTGGGCCAGGGCCTGTTCCACCGTGAACAGCGAACGCTGCGCGTCCAGCAGGTCGAGGAAGCTGGCGGCGCCGTTGCGGTAGCGCAGGTCGGACAGGCGGTAACGCTCGCGCTCGGCCTGGGCCTGGGCCTCCAGCGCAGCGAGCTGGTCGCCGTAGGTGGCGCGGCCCGCCAGGGCGTCGGCCACTTCGCGGAAGGCGGTCTGGATGGCTTTTTCGTACTGGGCGATGGCGGCCTCGCGCGCGGCCTTGGCGGCCTCCAGGTTGCCGGTGTTGCGGCCAAAGTCGAAGATCGGCAGCGACAGATCGGGCGTGAAGCTCCAGGCGCGCGTGGTGGGGCCGCTGCCCAGCAGATGGCCGAGCGTGTCGCTGACCCTGCCGAAGCCGCCGGTCAGCGTGATGCGCGGAAAGAATGCCGCGCGCGCCGCGCCGATGTTGGCGTTGGCGGCAATGAGCTGCTGCTCGGCGGCGCGCACGTCAGGGCGGCGCAGCAGCAGGTCGGAGGGCAAGCCGGCGGGCACGCCGGCAAAGACCGGTAGTGGCGCGGTGGAGGCGGGCGCGTCGGCCATTTGCGTGTTGTCGGCGGGCGCTGGCGGCAGTTCCACCGGCGGCACGGGTGGAATGGGCAACTGTTCGGCGGGCACGCCCGCCAGCAAGGCCAGGGCGTTGATGTCCTGCGCGCGCAGCCGCTGCTGCTGGGCTTGCGCGGCGCGCGCCTGCGCCGACAGCGAGCGCGCGTCGTGCAAGTCGAGCGCGGAGGCGGCGCCGTTGTCGAAGCGCAGTTGCACCAGTTGCAGCGACTCTTCGCGCGTGGCCAGCGTGCGCTCGGCCAGGGCCAGCAGTTCGGTGTCGGTCTTCAGTTGCAGCCAGGTGGCGGCAACGCTGGCGATCAGGCTCATCTGCGCCGATTTGCGCGCTTCTCCGGTGGCCAGGAACTGCGCCAGCGCCACGTCCTTGAGCGCGCGGATGCGGCCAAACAGGTCGAGCTCCCAGGCGGTGATGCCGACGGTCCACACCGCGCTGGACGAAACCGCGCCGCCCAGCCCCAGTGACTGGTACTGATTGGGGGCCGAGCGCGTCTGGTTCACGTCCAGCCCGATGGCGGGAAACAGCCCGGCGCGCTGTATCTGGTATTGCGCGCGCGCCTGCTCGATGCTGGCGATGGCGATGCGCAAATCGCGGTTGCCCGCCAACGACAGCTCGATGATCTGTTGCAGATCGGCGTTTTCAGGCGTTGCCGGCTGGCCGAAGAATTGCTGCCAGGGCAGGTCGGCGGCAGCTGGGGCCATGACCTCGGCCGCCGTGGTTTGCGGCTGCGATTCCTGGGGCCATTGCGCCGGCACCGGCGCGGCGGGGCGCTGGTAGGCGGGGATGAACGAGCAGCCGGCCAGCGCCGCCGAGAGCGCCGTCAGCAGGCTGGCCGCGCGGATGCGGGAAATGCGTTGGTTTTTCATCATTGCGTTTCTCCGGGGGCGGCGGGCGGCTGGGCGCCCTGGTGCAGCGCGCGGCGCTCTTCCTCGGACAGATCGGCCTCGGCCTCATGCAGGTACTGCTGCGCCGCCTGCACCGTGATGCCGGCGTGCGCGGCGTGTTCGGCAAAGCGTTCGCGCTCGCGCGCCGAACCCTTGAAGAAGCGCCGCACCACGACGAAGAACATGGGCACGAAGAACACCGCCAGCGTGGTGCCGATGATGATGCCGCCCATCACGCCGGTGCCGATGTCGCGCTGGCCCGCCGAGCCGGCGCCGACGGCAATGGCCAACGGCAAAACGCCCAGCAGGAAGGCCAGCGAGGTCATGACAATGGGGCGGAAGCGCAGGTGCGCCGCACCCAGCGCGGCTTCGAGCGCGCTCATGCCCTGCGCCTGCAAGTCCTTGGCGAACTCGATAATCAGAATGGCGTTCTTGGCCGACAGGCCGATGATGGTAATCAGGCCGACCTGGAAGTACACGTCGTTGGTCAGCACCCGCGCCGACACTGCGGCCACCACGCCCAGCACGCCCAGCGGCACCACCAGAATCACCGCCAGCGGAATCGACCAGCTTTCATACAGCGCGGCCAGCGCCAGCACCACCGCCAGAATGGCAAAGCCGTACAGCAGCATGGCCTGGCCGCTGCCGAGTTTTTCCTCGCGCGAGACGCCGGTCCATTCAAAACCGAAGCCCTCGGGCAGTTTGGCCGCGAGCTGTTCCATTTCGCGCATGGCGTCGCCCGTGCTGTAGCCGGGCGCGGGCGCGCCCTGAATCTTCATGGCCGGGTAGCCGTTGAAGCGGATACTTTGCATCTGGCCGGTGATCCAGCGTGTGCTGGCAAAGGCCGACAGCGGCACCGCCTGGCCCTGCGCGTTCTTGACGGTGATTTTCAGGATGTCGGCAATCTGCATCCGCGCCGGCGCGTCGGCCTGCACCACCACGCGCTGCATCCGGCCCTTGTTGGGAAAGTCGTTGACGTAGCTGGAGCCGAGCGCGGCGGAAATCACGCCGTTGACTTCGGCAAACGACACGCCCTGCGCGGCGGCCTTGTCGCGGTCGATATCGATCTGCAATTGCCCGGCGTCTTCCAGGCCGTCGGGCCGTACGCCCGTGACGATCTTGCTTTGGCGCGCCATGCCCAGCAACTGGTTGCGCGCGGCCAGCAGCGCGTCGTGGCCCTTGGCGCCGCGGTCTTGCAGGCGGAAGTCAAAGCCCGCGCTGATGCCCAGCTCCGGCACCACCGGCGGGTTGAGCGGGTACAGGAAGGCGTCCTTGATCGACGACAGCGCCCCCAGGGCGCGCTTGGCGATGGCTTCGGAAGAATGGTCAGAACCCTTGCGCGCGGGATCGTTCCAGTGCTTGAGCGTGACGAACGAAAACGCCATGTTCTGCCCTTGACCGGAAGGCGAGTAGCCCGATACCGCCACCACGTTTTGCACCTCCGGCTGGGCGCGCATGTACTTCTCGTACTGCTCGACGACCTGGTGGGTACGCTCCAGCGTGGCCCCTGGCGGCAGTTGGATCAGCGTGACCAGCGTGCCCTGGTCCTCCTGCGGCAAAAAGGCCGTGGGCAGCCGCGTGTACAACACCGCCACCGCGCCGATGATGACGGCGTAAATCACCATCAACCGCCCGGCGCGGGCCAAGCCTTTGGCGACGATGTGCTCGTAGCCTTTCGCGCCGCGGTGAAAGGTGCGGTTGAACCAGCCGAAGAAGCCCCGCTTTTCATGGTGGTGCCCGGCCTGCACGGGCTTGAGCAGCGTGGCGCACAGCGCCGGGGTGAGCGAGAGCGCCATGAAGGCCGAGAAGGCAATCGACGCCACCATCACCGCCGAGAACTGGCGGTAGATGTTGCCAATCGACCCCTTGAAGAACGCCAGCGGCACGAATACCGAGATCAGCACCACCGTCACGCCGATGATGGCGCCGGTGATCTGCCCCATGGCCTTGCGCGCGGCTTGCAGCGGCGGCAGCCCTTCCTCGCTCATGATGCGCTCGACGTTTTCGACCACCACGATGGCGTCGTCCACCACGATGCCGATCACCAGCACCATGCCGAACATGGTCAGCACGTTGATCGACATGCCCAGGGCCAGCAGCACCGCGAAAGTGCCCAGCAGCGTGACCGGCACCACGATGGTGGGAATGACGGTGTAGCGCCAGTCTTGCAGGAACAGGTACATCACCGCGAACACCAGCGCCACGGCGATCAGCAGCGTCTTGACCACTTCCTCGATGGAAATCGACACGAACTCCGAGGAGTCGTAGGGAATGGTCCAGGCCATGCCGGGAGGAAAGTATTTTTCCAGTTCCGTCATGCGTTGCTTGATGGTTCTGGAGGCTTCCAGCGCGTTGCCGCCCACCGGCGACAACTGCACTGCCATGCCGGCGCCGACCTCGCCGTTCAGGCGCGCGTCCGCCGCGTAGCTCTGCGCGCCCAATTCGACCCGCGCCACGTCGCGCAGGCGCACGCTGCTGCCGTCGGCATTGGCGCGCAGCACGATGGCGCCGAACTGCTCGGCGGTGTTCAGTTGCCCCGGCACGACGATGGTGGCGTAGATGCTCTGCCCCTCGGACTGCGGCGTGTCGCCCAGGTTGCCGCCGGCCACCTGCGCGTTTTGCGCGGCGATGGCGGCCTGCACGTCGGTGGTGGACAGTTGGTAGCTTTGCAACTTGGCCGGCTCCACCCAGATGCGGATGGCGCGCTCGGCCCCGTACACGTTGACCTGGCCGATGCCGCGCACGCGCAGCAGTTCGGGCTGGATGTTGCGCACGGCGTAATCGGTCAGGTCCGTCACCGAGGTGCCCGGGTCGGTGGTGGACAGCATCACCATCAGCAAAATGTTGCTGCGCGCCTTGTCTACTGTCACGCCGATCTGGTTGACAGCGGCAGGCAAGCGCGGCGCGGCGCGCGAGAGGCGGTTTTGCACGTCCACCTGCGCCATGTCGGGGTTGGTCTCGGGGCTGAAGCTGATGGTGATGGTGCCGGTGCCGTTGGCTTGTGCCACCGATTCCATATAGACCAGCCCCTGTGCGCCGTTGAGCTGCGTTTCGATGACCGACAGCACCGTGTCATTGACCGTCTGAGCCGACGCGCCGGGGTAGGTGGCTTGCAGCACGATGGTCGGCGGGGCGATGGTCGGGTACTGCGCGATCGGCAACTGCGTGACCGACACCGCGCCGGCCACGATGATGAACAGCGCCACCACCCAGGCGAAGATGGGGCGATTGATGAAAAACTGGGGCATGGGTTGGCGTCCCTTGATTTACCGGGCGGCGGACGATGCGGCTGAGGCGGGCGTCGAAGCCGCTGGCGCGCCGGGCGCGGCGGCCTTCTTCCACGGCACGGGCTTGACGGTCTTGGCGCCCATCATCACTTTGCTCAGGCCCTCCACCATCACCTGTTCGCCGCTCTTGAGACCATCGGTGACGATCCAGTTGCCGCCCTGCTGGCCGGCCACCTTGACCGGGCGCGGCGCAATGCCGCCGTCGGCATTGACGACCATCACCGTGTCGCCCGTCGCGCCGCGCGTCACCGATTGCTGCGGCAGCAAAACGGCATTGCCGATCTGCGCCTGCGCCAGCCGCGCGCGCACGAACAGGCCCGGCAGCAGGGCGTGCCGCGGGTTCGGCACGGTGGCGCGCAGCAGCACCTCGCCCGTGGCCGGGTCAACCGACACGTCGGTGAACAGCAAGTGCCCTTTCAGCGGGTACACCGAACCGTCTTCCAGCGCCACCTCCACCGTGGCCCCTTGCGCGTCGCGCGCCAGCTTGCCGGCGGCCAGTTGCTGGCGCAGCTTCATCACCTCGGCGGCGGTCTGCGTCACGTTCAGATACAGCGGGTCGATCTGCTGAATGGTCGCCAGTTGCGTGGCCTCGCCCTGCCCCACCAGCGCGCCTTCGGTCACCAGCGCGCGGCCAACGCGGCCAGAGATGGGCGCCGTTACGCTGGCGTAGCCCAGGTTGATGCTGGCCGTGCGCACGGCGGCTTGGCCCGCGGCCACCTGCGCAGCGGCGGCTTTCTCGGCCGCCACGTCGGCATCGTAAGTCTGCTGGCTGATCGCCTTGGCGGCCACCAGCGGCTTGTCGCGCGCGGCGGTGGCGCTGGCATTGGCCAGCGCGGCCTCGGCCTGCGCCAGTTGCGCCTGCGCGCTTTGCAGCGCGGCCTCATACGTGGCCGGATCGATGGTGAAAAGCGGCTGCCCGGCCTTCACATCGCTGCCTTCGGTAAACAGGCGCTTTTGCAGAATGCCCGCCACGCGCGCGCGCACCTCGGCCACGCGCGAGGCTTCCAGCCGCCCCGGCAACTCGGTCGAAAGCTCCACCACGCCGGGCTGCACGGTGACCACCGCCACCTCCGGCGGCGGCGGCGCGCCCGCGCCGGGGGCGGCGGCTTTCTTGTCGCCGCAGGCCGTCAGCGCGGCGGCGGCCAGCACGGCGGCGGCGGTCACGAGCGCGCGGCAAGCGGGCGTCACGGAGCGGAAATCGGAAAGAGCGGACATGACGAGGTTTTCCAAAAAAACAAACACAGCCACCCTCTGAAGAACCCGAGGTTCCCAGAGCGTCAGGGAGGGCAAGGCCAGAACCCGCTGACGAACGAACCGGCGCAAGCTCCCGCCGTCTCGGCACAGGGGGAGGTGCGCGCCAGCAGGCTCTTGCCAGACAGAAGGCAGACCGCCATTTTGCACAGGGCGCGGGCAATTTTATATACATTCATGAATGTATCCAATAAAATTAGGGGCTTTCCGACCATCTCCCCCTTTCGCCACCACCCGCTTCATTGACATGGCGCGCCGCACGAAGGAAGACGCCCAAGCCACCCGCGCCGCCGTGCTCGACGCCGCAGAGCGCGTGTTCCTGAGGCGCGGGGTCACGCGCACCTCGCTGGCCGAAATCGCCCAGGCCGCCGGCGTCACGCGCGGCGCGATCTATGGGCACTTCAAGAACAAGGCCGAGCTGTTCACCGCCATGATGGAGCGGGTCACGCAGCCGCTGGAAGCCGAGATCGCCCGTCTGGCCGAGACCGGCGCGGCGGCTGGCGACTTGCTGACGCAACTGCGCGAGCGCGTGCGCGCGGCAGCCAGGCAGATCGTGACCGACGCGCAAACACGCCGCGTGGTCGAAATCGCCATGCTGATGGTCGAGCACGTCGATGAACTGGGCGAGTTGCGCACGCGGCGCGCGCAGGCCGCGCAGGCCACCGCGCGGCGGCTGGGGCTGATTCTTGCCAAGGCGGCGCGCCAGCGCGGCCTGCGCGCG
>WRJY01000221.1 GCA_009778355.1 Desulfovibrionaceae bacterium
ATCGACATGCCCAACATCGTGCCGCGCTTCTTGCACGATCGTCCGGCGCTGAAACACGCCGCAGGTGAACTCGGACAGGACAACGAGGCGGTATTCGGCAAACGCCTGGGCTTGTCCACGCAAGACATGGACAAGCTCAAAGCCGCGGGAGTCATCTGAGCGCCTGCCGCGCGTACCGAAAAAAGGAGTCAAACATGAAATCGCTCCACGCCCAACTGGCTCGCGCCGTGCTAACCCGGATATTTCACCGTAGTAGCCCCAAAACGAGGACGGCATCGCCCTGAATGCCCGAAGATCGAGGTGCCCTATCGAAAGGTCATGGAGATAACGTGAATTCAATGAAAGATCAGCGCGCCGCAGGACCACTCGCCGGCATACGGATCATTGAACTGGCGGGCATCGGCCCCTGCCCGATGGCGGCGATGCTGCTGGCCGACATGGGCGCCACCGTGCTGCGCATCGAACGCCGCGAGACCGTCGACTTGGGCTTGAAGCGTCCGCTGAAATTCAATTTGCTGCTGCGCAGTCGCGAATCGGTCGCACTCGATTTGAAGGACCCGCGGGCGGTTGCCCTCGTACTCGAACTCGTGGGGCAGGCGGATGCATTGATCGAAGGCTTCCGGCCCGGCGTTGCCGAACGCCTGGGCCTTGGGCCGCAACCGTGTCTGGCGCGCAATCCGAAGCTGGTCTACGGCCGCATGACCGGCTGGGGCCAAAGCGGCCCGCTCGCGCGGGCGGCGGGGCACGACATCAACTACATCGCGTTGTCAGGCGCGCTCAACGTGATCGGCCGGCGCGGCCAACCGCCGAGCATTCCGCCAGCTCTCGTGGGCGACATGGGCGGCGGCGCGACCTTCCTTGTGATGGGTGTGCTGGCCGCGATCATCCAGGCGCGCGTGAGCGGACAAGGCCAGGTGGTGGACGCTGCGATCGTCGATGGCGCCGCGTCGCTGGCGACCTCGGTGGCCGGCCTGCATGCGGCCGGGCAGTGGAATTCAGAGCGCGGCGGCAACATGCTTGATTCAGGCGCGGCTTTTTACGAAGTCTACGAATGCAGCGATGGCCGCTTCATCTCGATCGGGCCGATCGAGGCGCGCTTTCACGCACTGCTGCTAGAACATTTGGATCTGCCGCCCGAAACCTTCGGACCGGACCGCCTCGATCCGGCGACATGGCCTGAGGCCAAGGCCGTGTTTGCACGAATTTTCAAAACGCGGACATGCGACGAGTGGTGCGCACGGCTCGAAGGCACCGACGTGTGTTTCGCGCCGGTGCTGGACTTCCGCGAAGCCGCGGCACACCCGCACCTGCGCGCCCGGCAAACTTACGTCGAGGTCGATGGCGTGCCGCAGCCCGCGCCAGCGCCGCGCTTCTCGCGCACGCCCAGTGCGCAGCCAACGCCGCCGCGCGCACCTTCTGGAGCGCGGGCGTTGCATGGCTGGCTCGATGAAGCGCGGCGCGTGTATTGGACTGAGTGCGGTGTGATTGACGGTTGATCCATGGACGCAACAGGCGATTTCCGCGCCGTAACCGCCACGCCGCCTTGACGCCGCTGCCGCGCTGAGACAATAGCGCCCCATGCCCGCAGCGCCGCGCACGTTCACGCTCCAATGCCATCCGGCCACGCCCTGCGCGGCGGCGCGGGCGCTGGCGGTAAGCGTTGCGCCGGATGGGGCGGCTGATTGGCGGCTGACGTTCGTTCTCACGGGCGACATCGCGCGGCTGCGCGTTCCCGCGCCGACGAGCGAGCCAGCGGCGTCGGATGGCTTGTGGCAGCGCACCTGCTTCGAGGCTTTCGCCGGCGATCCGCGGGCAGCGCGCTATCACGAATTCAATTTCTCTCCCTCGGGCGACTGGGCGGCCTATGTGTTCAGCGCCGAGCGCCTGCGCGAGACAAGCGCCGCACCGCTGCCGCCGCCGCGCATCGCCTGCGCGAGCGATGCGCGCTCGCTGCGGCTCGACGCCTGGCTGCCCGCCGCCGCGCTGCCGGCAACGGCTGACGGCTGGCGGCTGGGCCTTGCCGCCGTGGTGGAATCAGCCGAAGCGGGTTTGAGCTATTGGGCGCTGGCCCACCCGGCGGCGCGCCCTGACTTTCACCGGCGCGAGGGCTGGATCGCACAGTTGAGCAGTGCATGAAATACGGACTCGAACGCTTCATCGAAGACCCCGCGCTGCGCGCGCCCTTGAAAGGCCGCCGCGTGGCGCTGCTGGCGCACCCGGCCTCGGTCACGCGCGATCTGACACATGCGCTCGATGCGCTGGCGGCCCTGCCCGGCGTGCGCCTGACGGCGGCCTTCGGCCCGCAGCACGGTCTGCGCGGCGACAAGCAGGACAACATGGTCGAGTCGCCCGACTTCACCGACCCGCGCCTGGGGCTGCCGGTGTTCAGCCTGTACGGCCAGGCGCGCCGCCCCACCGACGCCATGATGGCGCCGTGGGACGTGCTGCTGGTCGATCTGCAAGACCTGGGCTGCCGCATCTACACCTTCATCACCACCTTGCGCTACGTGCTGGAAGCCGCCGCCGCCCACGGCAAGGCCGTGTGGGTGCTGGACCGCCCCAACCCGGCTGGCCGCCCGGTCGAAGGCTTGACGCTGCGCCAAGGCTGGGAGAGCTTCGTCGGCGCCGGCCCTTTGCCCATGCGCCACGGCATGACCCTGGGCGAGTTGGGCCACTGGTTCATTGCCCAAGGCGGCCTGAAGCTGGAATACCGCGTCATCGCCATGCAAGGCTGGCAACCCGGTGCCGCGCCCGGCTTCGGCTGGCCAATGAATGCCGGCGACGCCCGCACCTGGATCAACCCCAGCCCCAACGCCGCCAATTTATGGATGGCGCGCGCCTACGCCGGCACGGTGATGCTGGAAGGCACCACCCTGTCCGAAGGGCGCGGCACCACACGCCCGCTGGAACTGTTCGGCGCGCCCGGCATCGACACCCGCCGCCTGCTGGCCGACATGCGCGCCCTGGCGCCCGGCTGGCTGCGCGGCTGCCGGTTGCGCGAATGCTGGTTCGAGCCCACCTTCCACAAGCACGCGGGCCAGCTTTGCGCCGGCGTGCAGATTCACACCGAAGACCCGGCGCACTACGACCACGCCGCCTTCAAGCCCTGGCGCTTGCAAGCGCTGGCATTCAAGGCGCTGCGTCTGCAAGCGCCCGACTACCCGCTGTGGCGCGACTTCGCCTATGAATACGAAACCGGCCGCCTGGCCATCGACCTCATCAACGGCAGCCCGCTGCTGCGCCAGTGGGTGGACGATGCCGCCGCCAAGCCAGCCGACCTGCACGCCCTGGCCGCAGCCGATGAAGCCGCCTGGCTGCGGGCACGCCAGCCGTACCTGCTGTATTGCTTATAATTTAAGGTTATCCCGCGTGCCGCACGACACCCAACGCGGCCCACGATGCGGGGCCGCTGTTGCCGTGCATACAGTTTGTTTGCGCGCCCTTCCAATCGCTTCTTTCTTCAGGAGTTCCGCTGGTGTTCATCTCCAACGCTTTTGCCCAGACCGCCCCCGCCGCAGCCGCCGATGGCTCGCCGGCATCGTCCCTCATGAGCTTCCTGCCGTTTGTGTTGATGTTCGTGGTGCTGTACTTCATCATGATCCGCCCGCAGATGAAAAAGCAGAAGGAGCACCGCGCCCTGATCGACGCGCTGGCCAAGGGCGACGAGGTGGTGACCGCCAGCGGTCTGATGGGCAAGATCGCCTCGGTGTCGGACAGCGCGATCGGCGTGCAGATCGCCGCCGGCGTCGAGGTGCAGATGCAGCGCAGCGCCGTGGTGCAGGTGCTGCCCAAGGGAACCATCAAATAAGCGCGCCGCACCCGCCGCCCCGGGCCGAGGCGCTCGCCGCCTGACCGGCCAGCGCCAACGCAACATACGCCCCCATCCTGCCCTGATCTCGCGCCATGAACCGTTATCCACTCTGGAAGTACGCAACCATCGTCGTCGCGCTGCTGATAGCCGTGATCTACGCCCTGCCCAACCTGTTCGGCGAGGCGCCGGCGGTGCAGGTGTCGGCGGGCAAGGTGACCGCGAAGGTGGACACGGGCACTCTGGCGCGCGTGGAAGAGGCTCTCAAGGGCGCCGGCCTCGCGCCCACCCGGCTGGCGCTGGAAAACGGCTTTGTACTGGCGCGCTTCGACACCACCGACGACCAGATCAAGGCCAAGGATGTCATCCAGCACGCCCTCATCGCGGACGCCGACGCCGATGACCCAGCCTACTACGTTGCGCTCAATTTGGTGCCGCGCACGCCGGTCTGGCTGATGGCGCTGGGTGCCAAGCCGATGTACCTGGGACTGGATTTGCGCGGCGGCGTGCACTTCACGCTGCAAGTGGACATGCGCGCGGCCATCACCAAGCGCCTGGACACGGTGGCCAGCGACCTGCGCGTGGAACTGCGCAAGAAGGACGTGCGCCACGGCGGCGTCACGCGCGAGGGCGATTCCATCGAGGTTCGCGCGCGCGATGCCGCCACGCTGGAGGCGGCGCGGCGCGTCATGCTCGACACCCAGCCCGACTTGCAGGTGGCCGACCCGGCCCCCGGCGAGCAGCGCCTGGTGGCCAGTTTCAAGCCGGAGGCCTTGCGGAAGGTGCAGACCGATGCCGTCAAGCAGAACATTGCCACCTTGCACAAACGGGTGAACGAACTGGGCGTGTCGGAGCCGGTGGTTCAGCAGCAGGGCATCGACCGCGTGGTGGTGCAACTGCCCGGCGTGCAGGACATGACCAGGGCCAGAAACCTGCTGGGCCGCACCGCCACGCTGGAAATGCGCCTGGTGGACGAAAGCGCCGAAGGCCGCGCCGCCGAACTGGGCAACGGCCCGGTGCCGTTCGGCTCCGAGAAATTCCTGCTGGGCGATGGCCGCCCGGTGATCGTCAAGCGCGAGGTCATCCTGACCGGCGAGAGCCTGACCGACGCCCAGCCCGGGTTCGATCAGCAGACGCAGCAGCCCAAGGTGGACCTGACGGTGAACTCCAAGGGCGGCGCCATCATGCGGCAGGTCAGCGCCGAGAACCTGAAAAAGCGCATGGCGATCATCCTGTTCGAGAAAGGCAAGGGCCAAGCGCTGACGGCGCCGGTGATACAGGCTGAACTGGGCACCCGCTTCCAGATTTCCGGCACCATGACCGTGGCCGAAGCCAACGACCTGGCGCTGCTGCTGCGCGCCGGCGCGCTGGCCGCACCGATGGAAATCATCGAGGAGCGCACCATCGGCCCGAGCCTGGGCGTGGACAACATCAACAAGGGCTTTCACAGCGTGGCTTGGGGCTTCGCGGTGGTCTGCCTGTTCATGTGCGTGTACTACATGCTGTTCGGCGCGTTTTCCAGCGTCGCGCTGGGCTTCAACCTGCTGCTGCTGGTGGCTGTGCTGTCGATGCTGCAAGCCACGCTGACGCTGCCGGGCATGGCGGCCATGGCGCTGGCGCTGGGCATGGCGATCGACGCCAACGTGCTCATCAACGAGCGCGTGCGCGAGGAACTGCGCGGCGGCGCCTCGCCGCAGGCGGCCATTCACGCCGGCTACGACCGCGCCTGGGCGACGATTCTGGACTCCAACGTCACCTCGCTGATCGCGGGCCTGGCGCTGCTGGCCTTCGGCTCCGGTCCGGTGCGCGGTTTTGCCGTGGTGCACTGCCTGGGCATCCTGACCTCGATGTTCTCGGCGGTGTTCTTCTCGCGCGGGCTGGTGAACCTGTGGTACGGGCGGCAGAGAAAGCTCAAGACGGTATCCATCGGCACCGTATGGCGGCCCGAAAACGACATCCAACGCCCCGGAAACGGCGCTTGAAACGCGCCGCCCCAGAAGCACCAAGGAGAACCTGAGCCATGGAATTTTTCCGCATCCGGCGCGACATCCCGTTCATGAAGCACGCGTTGATTCTCAACGCGGTGTCTCTCGTCACTTTTTTGCTGGCGGTGTTTTTCCTCGTCACGCGCGGCCTGCACCTGTCGGTGGAATTCACTGGCGGCACCGTGATCGAGGTGGCCTACGAGCAGTCCGCCGATCTGGAGCAGGTGCGCGGCGCCATTGCCGCCCTGGGCTACGGCGAGGACGTGCAGGTACAGAATTTCGGCACCTCGCGCGACGTGATGATCCGCCTGCCGGTGAAAAAGGACGTGACCCCGGCCCAGCAAAGCGAGCAGGTTCTGCAGGCGCTGAAAGCGGCCAATGCCGGCGTGCAGTCGCGCCGCACCGAGTTCATCGGCCCGCAGGTCAGCCAGGAGCTGTTTGCCGACGGCCTGTATGCGCTGGCCTGCGTGGTCATCGGCATCATGGTCTACCTGTCGGTACGCTTCGAGTGGAAGTACGCGGTGGCGGGCATCATCGCCAACCTGCACGACGTGGTCATCATCCTGGGCTTTTTCGCCTTCTTCCAGTGGGAGTTCTCGCTGACGGTGCTGGCGGCGGTGCTGGCGGTGCTGGGCTACTCGGTCAACGAATCGGTGGTGATCTTCGACCGGATTCGCGAGGCGTTCCGGCGCTACCGCAAGATGAACACGGTGCAGATCATCGACCATGCCATCACCTCCACCATCAGCCGCACCATCATCACGCACGCATCGACGCAGGCGATGGTGCTGTCGATGCTGCTGTTCGGCGGGCCCACGCTGCACTATTTCGCCATGGCGCTGACCATCGGCATCCTGTTCGGCATCTATTCGTCGGTGTTCGTGGCGGCGGCCATTGCCATGTGGCTGGGCGTGCGCCGGGAAGACCTGGTCAAGACCGGGCGCAAGGAAGGCGATCCAAACGACCCTAACGCCGGCGCGGTTGTTTGATGCCAAGGCGGTTGCGGGCGAGTACGATAGTGGGTGGCAACATAGACCACGCATGACCGTATTTCCCCGCTCCTCCGGCTCCTGGCACGGCCTGGCGCAGCAGGCGCGTGAGCGTTTCGTCAACGCGCTGGACGGTTGCGCCGCCGCTCTGGCGGTCACGGTACGAGCACGGCTGTCCGAGTTGATGCTGGGCGGCAGCAAAACCGCAACACTCGCCGAAATGCGCCTGGCCCAGGAAGCCGCCGAGATGCTCCAGTCGCAACAGCAAAACTGGATCGCGGCAACCGCCAGCGCCTGGCGCGACGCGCTGACCCGTTCGCCGGCCCCGCCGCCGGACAGCACGGCCAGCGGCGGCCAGTGGCGCGGCTTCACGCTGCAAGACGAAACGGTGGTCGAGCGCAAGATCCTCGCTTCGCGTCTGGCCAACGCCGCCAGCGAGTGCGCCGGAGCGGACATCAACACCCTGAAGCTGCGCATCCAGCACCTGGAGCAAACCGCCGACTGGCCCCGCCAGGATGTGTTGCGCCCCGAAACACTGGCCTTCGCACTGGTCAACGCCTGGCTCGACTGCGGCCTATCGCAGCCGATGTGGAATCTGGCGCTGCCGGCCATCCAGCCGGTCTTCGCTGAGCGCATGGCCGAGGCTTACCGGGCGGTCAACGGCTACCTGATCCAAAACGGCGTCATGGCCGAGATCGATCTGAAGTCGCTGGTCAAACGCGACCAGCAAAGCGGCCAGGCGCCGGCATCGGCGCGCCCGTCCGCCCGCCTTCGCGCCAAACCAGTCTCGCAGCGCAATCCGGCTGCTGACTGGAGCGGCGCGCCCGCCGCCGGCGGCGCCGCGCAAAAGCCGCCAGGCGCGCCCATGCCCCGCATCGGCGGG
>WRJY01000222.1 GCA_009778355.1 Desulfovibrionaceae bacterium
TCTATAACGACAAACCTTGCAAACCGTGCACTGGGAAAACTCTGAAATCTTCAACTGCGACAAGGAGTTGAGAGTTGTTCAGGGCGGACGAAGTAGCGGTACAGGGGGTGTCAAACAGCGCTTCTTGCATGGACATGTCGCTCAGGGCAGAGGGCGGGCGGCCGGTTTTGGCCACGGGTGCATGGGGCTCGATGAGCGCCAGCAGTTGCGTCCCCGGTACGACTTGCTCCATTCCGTCGAGAAACACACGTTTGCGCGTGTGCCGGCTGCCCAAGTCGATGGCGAGGCTGGTTTGCTTCATGTGTGCATTGTTCTTGACGGTTGCCGATCATGTCGGGGGGGGACACGACTTCTAGTACTCCGGCCAGTAAATATCGAAGCGTGAAATCGCGCTTTCCACGCCAAGGCGGTGCAGCGAATCATCGCGATAGTTACGGCTATCGCTGCGGTTTGCGCCTTGCCCTGACGTGAAATGCATCTATTCCATTACGTTCCGATATTTACACTTCAAGCACCAATATTCAGACTCATAAATATCGAAGCATGAAAACACGCCTTCCACGCCAGGACGGCGTTGCAAATACTCACCATGATCAAGGCTATCGCTGCGGTTTGTGCCTTGCCCTGACGTGAAATGCATCGATTCCATTATGCCCCGATATTTACGGGCCGGAGTAGCAGGGATGCTATCCAAAACCATCCAGCCAAGTTTTGCTGGCCCCGGCAGAGCTCAGCAATGAGCGTTCCGAGTTCTCAACCGGCCATTCCGCCCTTCCTGAATCGCCTGCAACATGCGCGCACATCAACTTGCCGGCTTGGGTGCGCATGCGCCTCAGGTTCATGGCGAGGCTGGCTTGCTTCGTGTGGGGATGATCCTTGACTGCTGCCGATCATGTCAGTGGGGGGTGTATCTGCCCGAAGGTTGGGCCGAAACCGGGCGATTTGGCGGCCAAGCCGCTTGCACGGGCAACAGCCCATGCGGCGCGACTTGGCCGCCAACTCATCCCGATTGCGGCCCAACGCGGCGGCGAAAAGGCACTGAACAGGCTCCAAGCAAGTAGGCGCCGTTATAATCTGTGTCAGATGTTACATAACTCCAGTGCCTTGGGTTGGAAATTCGAGAACAAATCAATCGGATACCGACGCCATGCGGCGTTGCAAGTCTTCGCCATGACTGCGGCCATGACTGCGATTTGCGCCACGCTTGACGCCAATGCTGGCTAATTTGTTTTCAGACAGTTTCCAACGCAGGACGCTGTCAGCCGTTGTGCATCGAAGTGCGCATTGAAATCAAGGAGAATTTCGTGTCTACAGATCCGTTATCCATTATCGTTAGTGGCGCAAACGCCACAGCGCTTGGCGCCAAGACCCTGAACGGTACCGATCTTGCCGATGTCATCACCGTTCAAGCCGACTCCACCAGCGGAGCGGCCAACGCGATTGCCACCGGCGTCGTGAACGCCGGCGCCGGCGACGACGTTATCACCATCGCCGCCTCCACGGTGGACAGCGGCGCGGCCAACGCCTTGGGCGCGGGCGTCGTGAATGCCGGTGACGGCGATGACATTGTTTCCATCACGGCAAAGACCGTCAAAGGCGCGGCCAATGCCATAGGCGCGGGCAAGGTGCTTGGCGGCAATGGCAACGACGACATCACGATCAAGGCCGAGGCCACCGAAAGCGGCGCGGCCAACGCGCTTGGAACGGGAGTTGTGGACGCCGGCAGCGGCGACAACACCATCAAGATGAGCGCCACCAGCGGCACCGGCGCGGCCAACGTCATTGGCGCCGGCAAGATCATCACGGGCTCCGGCGCGGACACCATCAGCCTCACCGCTCAATCCGGCGACTTGGCTCATCCCGGCTCTGGCGGCGCGGCCAACGTTCTTGGCACGGGTTCCATCAATGCGGGGGATGGCGACAACACCATCCGCCTGGCAGCTTTCGTTGTCAACGGCGCGGCCAATGTCGTGGGCGCGGGCAGCATCACGACCGGCAGCGGTAACGACGATATTTCCCTCTCGGCCACGGCCACGGGCAACGGCGCCGTCAATGTTGTCGGCGCGGGCTCCATCAAGGCCGGTGACGGCGACAACACCGTCCGCCTGACGGCTTCCGTCGTCAACGGCGCGGCCAATGTCATGGGCGCGGGCAGCATCACGACCGGCAGCGGTAACGACGATGTGTCCCTCTCGGGCACGGCCACGGGCAACGGCGCCGTCAACGTTCTCGGCGCGGGCCGCATCGCGCTCGGCGAGGGAGACAACAAACTCGAGCTTTCGGGCTCCGCCGTCAACGGCGCTGTCAACGCCATGGGTACCGGCAGCATCACGGCGGGCGCGGGCAACGACACCATCACGCTGATCGCTTCCGTCTCCAAGGCAGGCGCCGCCAACGGCTTGGGCTACGGCACCATCAATGCGGGCGATGGCAACAACATCATCCGCATCGAAGCCGATACGGGCAACGGCGCGGCCAGCGCCTTGGGCGCCGGCAAAATCATCACCGGCAAGGGCGACGACGAGGTTCACCTCATCGCCAAGGGTTCGGGCAGCGGCGCGACCAGCGCCATGGGCTACGGCACCGTCAGCCTGGGCGACGGCCACAATACCCTTGAGCTCTCCGCTTCCACCGACGGCAAGGGCGCTGCCAGCGGCCTGGGCTACGGCACCATCAGCGGCGGCGCCGGAGACGATGATTTCGTTATTTCCGCCGCCACCGGAGGCGACGGCGCGGCCAGCGGCATGGGCGCCGGCACCATCAACCTGGGCGCTGGCAACAACACCCTCAACCTGTCTGGTTCCGCCGGCGGCAAGGGCGCGGCCAGCGGCTTGGGCTACGGCACCATCAACGGCGGCGCCGGAGACGATCATCTCGTCATTTCCGCCACCACTGGAGGCGATGGCGCGGCCAGCGGCATGGCCGCCGGCACCATCAACCTGGGCGCCGGCCACAACACCCTCAATCTGTCCGCCTCCGCCGGCGGCAAGGGCGCGGCCAGCGGCTTGGGCTACGGCACTATCAACGGCGGCGCCGGAGACGATGATTTCGTCATTTCCGCCGCCACCACGGGTGACGGCGCGGTCAGCGCCATGGCCGCCGGCACCCTCAACCTGGGCGCCGGCCACAACACCCTCAACCTGTCCGGCTTCACCAGCGGCAATGGCGCCGCCAGCGGTCTGGGCTACGGCGCCATCAACGGCGGCGCCGGAGACGATGATTTCGTCATTTCCGCCGCCACCAAGGGCGACGGCGCGGTCAGCGCCATGGGCGCCGGCAGCATCAACCTGGGCGATGGCCACAACACCCTCACCATGTCCGCCTCCACCGGCGGCAAGGGCGCCGCCAGCGGTCTGGGCTACGGCACCATCCGCGGCGGCGCTGGAGCAGATGATGTCGTCATTTCCGCCACCACCACGGGCGACGGCGCGGTCAGCGCCATGGGCGCCGGCACCATCGACTTGGGCGGCGGCAATAACACCCTCCACCTATTGGCTTCCACCGGCGGCAGCGGAGCGGCCAGCGGCCTGGGCTACGGCACCATACGCGGCGGCAGCGGCGACGATCATTTCTACATTTCCGCCATCGCCGCCGGCGACGGCGCGGTCAGCGCAATGGCCGCCGGCAGCATCATTCTTGACGCGGGTTCCAACTCCGTCGCCATTGAAGCCAGCGCGGGCGCCGGCGCTGCCAGCGGGATGGCCGCCGGCAGCATCACCGGCGGCGCGGGCAATGACGAACTCACGATTTCGGCCACTACCACCACCGGTCTGGCTAGCGCCCTCGGCGCCGGCACCGTAAATCTTGGCGGGGGGGACAATCTCGTCTCCCTGACGGCGCAAACCGGAGACGGTCTCGCAAGCGGTCTTGGCCGCGGGACGATCACCACCGGCGCGGGTAACGACAGTATTCATATCAGCAGCCAGGCCACGGGCGAGCTGGGCGTGGCTTGCGCCGTGAACGCAGGCTCTATCAACACCGGCGCCGGCAACGACAGCATCTTGCTTGAAGCGGGCAGCCTTGGTCTGGGCGTGAGCTCTGTTTTGACCAACAGCAACATTAATAGCGGAGCCGGCGATGACCGTATCACCCTGCATGCCTCCGGCTCCGGGGTACTCGCTGCCGGGGTTCGGCTGACCAGCAGCGTGAGCGCCGGCGCGGGCAACGATCAGGTCTACCTTGACCATACCGGCGGCGGCGACAACATCGATTTCGTCCAAAGTCTCGCCAAACTGAACCTCGATGGCGGCGCCAACGATGCTGTCAAGCATGCCACCGCGGCCGGGGGCGTTTCCATGCTTGGGGATATCCTGGGACTGGAAGGGGACTATGCGAGTACCTCGATGCTCGCCAAGCTCGCTGCCCAGGTCTCGGTGACCGGCTTTGAGACTCTGCTGGTCGATTTCACCAACAATGCCACCCAAAACATCGACCTCAATGCCCTGCTTGGCGGCACCAAGGCGATCTCGACCAGCATAAAGAGCGTGGTCGTCATGGGCGACAGTGCCGACAGCGTGACGGGGGGAGCTTTGCTGAACGGCGCGCATCCCACGGTCGCCATTGACGGCATTGCCTCCAACGCGGCGGTGTTCGACCATTACCAGGTCAGCAATGGAGGCCAGAGCTTCGACCTTTATCTGGAGCACTCCTTGGCGGTGGTCTGACCGGTCTGCGGCGTTGCGGCGCTTGCCCATGGATGGAGCATGAGCGGCGCGCCGCGCCTTGCATCCCATCGCCGAAAAGGCGTCTGCGCGACGGCGAAAAGACACTGAACAGGCTCTTACTGACTCTACTCAAAAAAACCGCCCGCGCAGCGCCGCCAGGTCGAGGATGCGCAGGCCGCCGTATTGGATCTGGATCAGGCCCTGGGCGGCCAGCGTCTTCAGGGCCTCGTTCACGCGCTGGCGCGACAGGCCGGCCAGATAGGCCAATTCCTGCTGGGTGATGCGCAGCAGCTCGCCCACGCCCGGAAACAGCACCGGGTTGGCCAGCGCCGCCAGGTTGCGCGCCACGCGCTGCTCGGGGTTGGGCGTGCGGTCGGCCTCGATGGTGATGATGAACTGCGCCAGCCGCTCGTTGAACTGGCTCATGACGAAGCGGTTGAAGCCGATGGACTGCTCCAGCAGCCAGTGAAAGGTGTCCAGCGGCAGGCCGGCGACCAGGCTCTTGCGCAGCGCCTGCACGTTGTAGCGGTAGGCTTCGCGCTTGAGCGCCGTGCCTTCGCCGAACCAGCCGCCGGGCGCCAGGCCGGAGTAGGTGATGGTCTGGCCGCGCGCGGTGTCGGTGCTCATCTTCAGCAGGCCATCGACCAGGCCGAACCAGTAGGTTGCTGGCCGGCCAATGCGGCAGATTATTTCGCCGGGGGCGGCTTCGCTGATGCGCAACTCGGGAATCGCGCGATCCTGCTCGGCCACGGTCAGGCGCGGCAGCCAGGGCACGCCGGCCAGCTCGGCGGGTTCGAGCGGACGGCGGCGCTGGTGCAGGGTCGAAGCGGGCGGCGTCATACGGGTAAGACCTAGGTCGATCTGGCGCAAATTGTCGTTCAAACGACAGCTTGGCGTCAAAGTCCGCGATTACGATGCGTCCCATCGACGGTCGCTGTCACGCGCCGCGGCATTCGCATAAAAGGAGACACCGCCCCCCATGGCAACCCACTTTCCCGGCCTGATGCGCAAGCACGCCAGCGAGCGGCCGGGCGATCCGGCGCTGCGCGAGAAGGAATACGGCATCTGGCAGACTTGGAGCTGGCAGCGCGCCGAGCAGGAAACGCGCTGGCTGGCCGCCGGCCTGGCGGCGCTGGGCTTCGCGCAGGGGCAGAATCTGGCGCTGGCGGGCGACAACCGGCCCTACCTGTATCTGATGTTCGTTGCCGCGCAGTCGCTTGGCGGCGTGCCGGTGCCGATGTACCAGGACGCGGTGGCCGCCGAGATGGCTTTCGTGGTGCAGGACGCGCAGGTGCGCTTCGTTTTTGCCGAGGATCAGGAGCAGGTTGACAAGATACTGGAGTTGCGCGCGTCCGAGCCGGGCCTGCTGACGCACATCATCTACGACGACGCGCGTGGGATGCGCAACTACACCCACGCGGGGCTTATCAGCGTCGAGGAACTGATGGCGCTGGGCCGCCAGCACGAGCAGCAGCACCCGCAACTGCTGACCGATGCCGTTGCCGCCGTGCAACCGCTGGATGTGGCCGTGATTTTGTACACCTCCGGCACCACGGGCCGGCCCAAGGGCGTGTGCCAGACGCACGCCAGCTTCATCGGCGCGGCCGAGGGCGGCGTGCGCATCGACGCGCTCGGCAGCCGGGACAACGTGCTGTCGTACCTGCCGCCGGCCTGGGTGGGCGACTTTCTGTTTTCGATGGCGCAGTGGCTGGTGGCGGGCTTCACCATCAATTGCCCCGAATCGGGCGACACCATCGGCATCGACATGCGCGAGATCGGGCCGACCTATTACTTTGCCCCGCCGCGCGTGTTCGAGGGCATGTTGACCGCAGTGTCGATCCGCATGGAGGACGCGGCCCGCGTCAAACAGTGGATGCACCGCAAGTTCATGGACGTGGCGCGCCGCGCGGGCGCCGACATCCTGGACGGCAAGCCAGTGCCCTGGCGCCAGCGGCTGATGTACGGCCTGGGCCATCTGCTGGTCTACGGGCCGCTGAAGAACGCCATGGGTCTGTCGCGCATCCGCGTGGCCTACACGGCGGGCGCGGCCATCGGGCCGGATTTGTTTCGTTTCTTCCGCTCGATCGGGGTCAACCTGAAGCAGCTCTACGGCCAGACCGAGACTTGCGCCTACGTCTGCATTCAGCACAACGGCCACGTCAAGCTCAACAGCGTGGGGCAGGCGGCGCCGGGCATCGAGCTGAAGATCGGCGACAGCGGCGAGGTGCTGGTCAAGGGCGTGTCGGTGTTCAAGGAGTACTACAGACGCCCCGACGCCACCGCCGAGGTGATCGACGCCGAGGGCTACTTTCACACCGGCGACGCCGGCGTGCTGGACCACGACGGACACCTGCGCATCATCGACCGTGCCAGGGACGTGGGCAAACTGGCCAGCGGCGCCATGTTCGCGCCCAACTACATCGAGAACAAGCTCAAGTTCTTCCCGCAGATCAAGGAGGCGGTGTGCTTCGGCCATGAGCGCGACAAGGTCTGCGCCTTCATCAACATCGACTTCGAGGCCGTGGGCAACTGGGCCGAGCGCCAGGGCCTGCCCTACGCCGGCTACGTCGATCTGGCCTGCAAGAGCGAAGTGCTGAAGATGGTGGCCGAATGCGTCGAAAAAGTGAACGCCGATCTGGCCGCCGAGGAAGGCATGGAGGACACGCAGATCGCGCGCTTTCTGGTGCTGCACAAGGAGCTGGACCCCGACGACGACGAACTGACGCGCACGCGCAAGGTGCGGCGCGGCTTCATCGCCGAGAAGTACGGCGTGCTGATCGAGGCGCTCTACGCCGGCCTGGCCGAGCAGTTCATCGAGACCGCGGTCAAGTTCGAGGACGGGCGCGCCGGCAAGGTCAGCGCCACGCTGAAGATCATGGACGCCAAGACCTTCGCGCCCGTGAGGAGCGCCGCATGAGCCTTGACCGCAAGAGCGGCGGCGTCATTCTCGACGTGCGCAACATCTCCCTGAGTTTCGGTGGCGTGAGGGCGCTGACCGACATCTCCTTTGACGT
>WRJY01000223.1 GCA_009778355.1 Desulfovibrionaceae bacterium
GCGGGCACAGGCGGCGCCATCAGCCCGTCGGGTACTGGCTCAGTACTCTCGGGGACGACCAAAACGTTCACGGTCACGCCGAATGCGGGTTACGCCATCGCCTCGGTGGGCGGCACTTGCGGCGGCACGCTCAGCGGCAATACCTACACGACTTATCCGGTCAACGCCAATTGCACGGTGACGGCAGCGTTCGCTTATCAAGGAGCCCCCACCTACTACGCCGTGACCGCCAGCGCGGGCACAGGCGGCGCCATCAGTCCGTCGGGTACTGGCGCAGCGATCGCGGGGAGGGTCATAACATTCACGGTTACGCCGAATGTGGGCTACGTCATCTCCTCGGTCGGCGGCACCTGCGGCGGTACGCTCAGCGGCAATACCTACACGACCAATCCGATCTCCGCCAACTGCACGGTGACGGCGACGTTCATTGTCCATTGAGGTGATGACCCTACCGTAAAGCAGGCTGCATCGGCGCCTGCTTTACGCTTTGGGCTGTGCCGCCGGAGCGCAACAGCGCGCCCAGCAGGCCAATGTTCAGCTCACGGTGCTTTCTTTGCCGCCAGCTTCATCTGTTGCCAGAAAGCAAGCCATAAGCCCAGGCCCTGGCAGGACATGAAGCACGACAATGAGCGCGAACGCGCCGATGGCGACCGGCAACCGGAGGGCTTTCGGTGGTTTCCGCGGGGAGCATGACAAAGCCTCCTTCGCGCAATGAACGGGCAGCGCCGCTTGCTTGCCTGCTCTCAGGCGGCGCCGCTTGGCAACTCAAATCGTATCGATAAAGCTGCGCAGCTTGTCGCTGCGGCTGGGGTGCTTGAGTTTGCGCAGGGCCTTGGCTTCGATCTGGCGGATGCGCTCGCGCGTGACGTCGAACTGCTTGCCTACTTCTTCCAGCGTGTGGTCGGTGCTCATCTCGATGCCGAAGCGCATGCGCAGCACCTTGGCTTCGCGCGGGGTCAGGCTGTCGAGGATGTCCTTGACCACGTCGCGCAGGCCGGCCTGCATGGCGGCTTCCACCGGCGCGGTGTTGCTGGTGTCCTCGATGAAATCGCCCAGGTGCGAATCGTCGTCGTCGCCGATGGGCGTTTCCATGGAGATCGGCTCCTTGGCGATCTTCATGATCTTGCGCACCTTGTCTTCGGGCATTTCCATCTTCTCGGCCAACATGCCGGCGTCGGGCTCGAAGCCGAATTCCTGCAAGTGCTGGCGGCTGATGCGGTTCATCTTGTTGATGGTCTCGATCATGTGCACCGGGATGCGGATGGTGCGCGCCTGGTCGGCAATGGAGCGCGTGATGGCCTGGCGGATCCACCAGGTGGCATAAGTCGAGAACTTGTAGCCGCGCCGGTATTCGAACTTGTCCACCGCCTTCATCAGGCCGATGTTGCCCTCTTGAATGAGGTCCAGGAATTGCAGGCCGCGGTTGGTGTATTTCTTGGCAATCGAAATGACCAGCCGCAGGTTGGCCTCGATCATTTCCTTCTTGGCGTCGCGCGAGCTGGCCTCGCCTTCGTTCATGCGCTTGTTGATGTCCTTGAGTTCATCGAGGGGCACCACCACGCGCGCCTGCAGGTCGATCAGCTTTTGCTGCAAGTCCTGGATCGGCGGGATGTTGCGCGCCATCACCGGGCTCCAGGGCTTGCCGGCAGCAGCCTGTTTCTCGACCCATTTCAGGTCGAGCAGGTGCGATGGCGCCCGGTGGCCGCTTTTGTCGCGGCCCGAGAAATCGGCGATGAACAGCTCTTGCGGATAACCGCACTTGTCGACCACGATGCGGCGCAGTTCGCGCTCGTACTTGCGCACGTCGTCCACCTGGCCGCGCAGCATGTCGCACAGCTTCTCGATGGTCTTGGCCGTGAAGCGGATGGTCATCAGGCGTTCGGACAGCGCGTGCTGCGCCTTGACGTAGACGGGCGTGCCCCAGCCTTCCTTGTCGTAGGCGCGGTGCACTTTCTCGAACAGCGAGGTAATCTGCTCGAAGCGCTTGAGCGCCTCGGTCTTCAGCGCCTCCAGCAGCTTGGTCATGGCCTTGGAGCCGCCCTTGCCGTCGTCGTCATCGTCCTCGTCGTATTCGTCGAAGTCTTCCTCGGCCACGTAGTCGTCGTTTTCAGCCGCGTCGGTAAAGCCGTCCACCACCGTGTTGATGACCACCTTGCCTTCGCCGATCTCGGCGCCCATCCTGAGAATTTCGGCAATGGTGGCCGGGCTGGCGCTGATGGCATCCATCATCGCCATCAGGCCGGCCTCGATGCGCTTGGCGATCTCGATTTCGCCCTCGCGCGTGAGCAACTCCACCGTGCCCATCTCGCGCATGTACATGCGTACCGGGTCGGTGGTGCGGCCAAATTCGGAATCGACGGTGGACAGGGCCGCCTCGGCCTCTTCCTCGGCCTCTTCCTCGGTCGACGCGCCGGAGCCGGTGTTGGTCAGCAGCAGGGTCTCGGCGTCGGGCGTCTGCTCATAGACGGCCACGCCCAAGTCGTTGAGCATGGAGACCACGGCCTCCAGCGTTTCGATGTCCACCAGCTTGTCGGGCAGGTGGTCGTTGATTTCGCCGTGCGTCAGGTAGCCGCGCGTTTTACCGAGTTTGAGCAGCGCCTTCAGGTTGGCGCGGCGGGTGTTCATCTCCTCCTCGGAGAGCACGCCCTCGTCCAGGCCGAACTCCTTCATCAAGGCCCGCTCTTTGGCCTTGCTGATCTTCATGCGCAGGGGCTTGGGCTTCTCGGCCACGTTTTGACTGGCATCGGCTTCGGGTTCGCCTTCCAGGTCGGCTTCGATCTCGGACAGGTTCTCGTCCGCAGCCTTGCCCGCCTTGCCTGCGCGACCGCGCTTGGGCGGCGCCGATTTTTCGGCCACCGCCGCGCCCTTGGCGGGGCGGCCCGGCTTGGCGGCGGGCGCGCTGGCCTTTCTGGCTTCCGGCTGCTTCGCCTCTGCTTGTTTGAGCGCTGCCTTGCCGGACTTCAACTTGAGCTCTTCGGCCTCGGCCTTGCCCTTTTTGACTTCGGGCTTGGCCGTCACGGGCTTGGCAACCGGCTTGACAGCGGATTTGGCGGCCTGCTTCACAGCCGCGGGTTTGACGGCGGGTTTGCTGGCCTTGGCCGGCTTGGCGGTCGCGGGCTTTGCGGCAGGTTTGGCGGATTTCTTGCTGGCGGGCATGGATCAATCTCGGTTCGGGGCGAATGCCGTGCCGGGAACGCGCGGCCACGCGCCCGGGCGGAACTCAGGGTACAAGAACAATGCGGACGGGCCGGTTTTCGACAGCGCTGGACAACGTGGCCGAAGCCCGGCCAATGCCGTCAAAAGGCAAGTGGAGTGGGCGAACATTTGGGATGCAGTCCTTGCGATGGGTTGGCCGCCCTGATGCGGGTGTACGCCTGACGCTGGCGCGTTGGCCGGTTTCGGAGGTGCTGCTGTCGCTCTTGCCGGTGACAATATTTCAATTATAGCGCCAAGGCGTGCATGTCGATCATTTCCCGGAAAAAGCAACGGGATGTTAAACAAAATTGTTTACAATTGAGCCCGTTGGTGTTGATGGAGCCTGGGTGAAGCAAAGTGAGTTCATGCGGTGGCTGGCCGGGCAGGGAGCGACCTTCAAGGATGGCGCCAAGCACATCAAGGTCTACTTGAACGGCAAGCAGAGCCACGTTCCAAGGCACTCGACCGAGTTGAAAACAGGACTGGTCGAAGGCGTCAAAAAACAGCTAGGACTCAAATGAGGACAGCCACCGGAAGGGGCTGGTCTCACACCACAATCCAAGGAGAAAACCGTGCGTTATCCCGCTTTGTTCGCACCCGCCGATGAAGGCGGCTTCGTGGTGACCTTTCGCGATATCCCGGAGGCCATCACCCAGGGCGAATCGGAATCCGAAGCCATGGAGATGGCCGAGGACGTTTTGATCTCGTCGATGGACTTTTACTTCGATGACCGGCGTCAGGTGCCCACGCCGTCGAAAGCGCGGCCTGGCGAGCGCATGGTCGAGTTGCCAGCGAGCGTAGCCGCCAAAGTACTGTTGCTCAACGAAATGCTGGCACAGCGCGTCACGCCCGCCGAACTGGCGCGGCGCATGGGCGCCAAGCCGCAGGAGGTCAACCGTATAACGACGCTGGATCACGCCACCAAAATCGACACGATTAACCGGGCTTTGCACGCGCTGGGCAAGCGCCTCGAGGTCGCGGCGGTCTGATTGGATTGAGTTGACCGAGGCAGGCGGCGCTTGGAGAGGCGTCGTCTCGCCGATCGTGATTTTTCTGTTTGGCGGATGACCCTTGGACGTCAGATAGCCGGTATCGCGCAGCGGCGTATTGGGAATGTCCCCGATGCTTTTGAGTTTGAGTCGTCACTTGCGCCGACGCGGCGTGGCTTCGCTCTCCATGCGATTCTTGTGAAGGCAGCAAGCGATCAACCGCCGTTTCCACTGTCCGCGGCGCTCGATTCGTCGGCTGCGGCCAACTCGCGCAGCAGGCTCCGGTACAGTGGCAATTCGCTTGCGGCCAGCGCGGCGTCCATGCGGCGCTTGATCTGTTCGCGGCGCTCGGTGCGCACGATGCCCGCCAGTTCAGCCGGCTCGGAAACGATGTCCGGCGGCACCGAGGCTACCTGCCCTGCCGCGAATGCCTCGTACTCATGCCCGCGCAGCGCCTGGCGCAACGCGCTCCAGGGCTGGGGGCCGTGGTCCATGGCCTGGCCGGCCAGCCAGGCGAACAGCGGGCCGTGCGGCGGCGGCAGGTCGCACAGCAGCACGTGGTCGCTGTCGCTCAGGCGATCCCAGGCGCTGGGCTCGGTCAGCACGATTTGCAGGGCGCGGCTGGCGCGGCTGGCCGGCGGCGTGCGCAGGCCGCTGGCGCGGCGCGGCGCGCCCGTTTGCCAGGCTGGCCGGCCAGCCCCGGCGGGCGGGCGGGCGTCACTCTTTTTTTCATGACGATGCGCGCCGCCAGTCTGCCGCAAGCCCCAGAGCTGTTGCAGTTCGTGGGCGCCGATCTGCACCTGCGCGGCGATCTCGCCCAGCAGTTGCTGCGCCAGCGCGCCGGCGGGCAGCAGTTGCCACAGCGCGCGCGCGTTGGTGGCCAAGTGCGAGCGCCCCTCGGCGGTGGACAGATCGCATTGCTCGGCGGCGGCGTCGAGCAAAAAACGCGACAGCGGCACGGCGGCCTTGACGGCTTCGGCAAAGGCTTCGGCGCCTTCGGCGCGGATGAAACTGTCGGGGTCGTGCTCGGGCGGCAGGAACAGGAATTTGACGCTTCGCACGTCGGTGGCCAGGGGCAAGGCGGCCTCCAGCGCCTTGCGCGCGGCGCGGCGTCCGGCGGCGTCGCCATCGAAGCTGAACACCACGCTGGCGGTAAAGCGAAACAGCTTGTGCAGGTGTTCGGGCGTGCAGGCGGTGCCGAGGGTGGCCACGGCGTTGGCAAAGCCCAGTTGCGCCAGGGCCACCACGTCCATGTAGCCTTCGGTGACCAGCGCGTAGCCGTGTTCGCGCAGGGCAGCACGCGCCTCGAACAGGCCGTACAGCTCGCGGCCCTTGTGGAACACCGGGGTTTCGGGCGAGTTCAGGTATTTGGGTTTTTCGTCGCCCAGCACGCGACCGCCGAAGCCGATCACTTCGCCCTTGACCGAGCGGATCGGAAACATGATGCGGTCGCGGAAACGGTCATAGCGTTTGTCCTGCCCATCTTCGCCGGCGATCACCAGGCCCGCCTCTTGCAGCAGCGGATCGGCGTAGTCGGCAAACACGCCGGCCAGCGTGCGCCAGCCCTCGGGCGCGTAGCCCAGGCCGAAGTCGCGCGCCGCCTGGCCCGAAAGGCCGCGTCCCTTCAAGTAGCCGATGGCGCGAGGCGAATCCTTCAGGCGCAGGCGGTAAGCGTCAGCCGCGCGCGCCAGCACGTCGGTCAGGGTGACGCGCTTTTCGCTTTCCTGCGCGGCGCGCTCGCGCTCGGCGGGGCTGCGCTCGTCCTCGGGCACCTGCAAGCCGTATTGCTGCGCCAGATCGTGCACCGTTTCGACAAAGCTGCCTCCCGCATGTTCCATCAGAAAGTCGATGGCATCGCCGTGCTTGCCGCAGCCGAAACAGTGGTAGAACTGCTTGGCGGGGCTGACGCTGAAGCTCGGCGATTTTTCCGCATGAAAGGGGCACAGACCGGTGAAGTTGGCGCCGGTTTTTTTCAGTTGCACGTAGCGGCCGACGATCTCCACGATGTCGGCGCGCGCCAAGAGTTCCTGAATGAAGTGCTGCGCAATGCTCACGCGCCGATTGTGACGGATCGAACGGTTGCCGCCGCGAACCCGTCCACTGCGGGTCAATACAATGAGTTTGAATACCCGAAACAAACCAAGAAACTGTGATGCCCCCAAACCAGCGCCGGCAAGAGACAAAAGTTCGAACTGTGCAAGCGAGCTGGCTCGGCGGTGGCGATTGATGTTTGAAATGCCCCCTCTTCGCAGACGCTGACCGCCGCTACCTCCCAATCACCCAGCCCATGACCGCCGCCGGCATCCACCCTCACATGAGCCAGGCGCTTGAGTTGGCCGCGCACGCGCGCGCCATCTGCCCGCCCAACCCGGCAGTGGGCTGCGTCATCGCCGACGCCGGCGGCGTGGTGCTGGGGCAAGGTCACACGCAGCCCACCGGCCAGGCGCACGCCGAGGTCATGGCCTTGCGCGAGGCCGCCGCCCGCGGACATTCAGTGACGGGCGCCACGGCCTACGTCACGCTGGAACCCTGCGCCCACCACGGACGCACCGGCCCGTGCTGCGACGCGCTGATCGCCGCCGGCGTCAGCCGCGTGGTCGCCTCGCTGCAAGACCCCAATCCGCGCGTGGCCGGCCAAGGCTTCGCGCGCCTGCGCGCCGCCGGCATCGAAGTACACGTCGGGCCTGGGGCCGAGCGGTCGCGCGAATTGAACATCGGGTTTTTCAGCCGCATGGCGCGCGGCACGCCTTGGGTGCGCCTGAAAGCGGCCAGTTCGATCGACGGGCGCACCGCCTTGCCAAACGGGCAGAGCCAATGGATCACATCGCCCGAAGCGCGCGCCGATGGCCACGCATGGCGCGCGCGCGCCTGCGTGGTGCTGACCGGCATCGGCACCGTGCTGCAAGACGATCCGCAACTCACCGTCCGCCTAGTCGCCGCGCCGCGCCAGCCGCACTTGGCGGTGGTCGACGCGCGGCTGCAAACGCCGCCCACCGCCCGGCTGTGGCGCGCCGCGCCGCGCCGCGTGCTCATCTACACGGCAACGCCGGATGCCGCGCGCCAACAGGCGCTGACCAGCCTGGGCGCCGAAATCATCGCCCTGCCCGGCGCGCACGGCAAAGTGGACCTGGCCGCCATGCTGAACGACCTGGCGCGGCGCGAAGTCAACGAAGTTCACGTCGAAGCCGGCTGCACCCTGAACGGCGCGCTGATGCGCGCTGGCCTGGCGGACGAACTGCTGCTCTACCAGGCCCCGCTGCTGCTGGGCGAAGGCCCAGGCATCGCCGCCATCGGCCCGTTCGAGACCCTGGCCGACGGCCCGCGCCTGACATGGCGCGAAGCGCGCCGCGTCGGCCCCGACCTGATGCTGCTGGCGCGCCTGGCAGGCCACGGCGACTTTTGAACTAGTGTCATGTCACGTGTAAAATGACGTCTAAAAAGGCCCAATGAAGGTTGCAACCAGGCCACAATAGGGGAATGGACAAATACATCGTCACC